>VBGU01000098.1 GCA_005881085.1 Chloroflexota bacterium
AAGCGGCATGCAGATCCTCTTCGCGGGTGAGCACACGATATCGCCAGCGGCGATAGGATCGCCCAGGGGAGAAGGCCATCCGATACGTTCGACTCGGCAAGACCGATCTCGAGGTTTCCGCAATCGCGTTTGGAACGTGGTCGTTCGGCGGCGACTGGGGCGCGTTCGACGCCGACGAAGCGAAGAAGACTGTCGGTCGCGCGCTCGACCTCGGCATCACCTTCTTCGACACCGCCCAGGCCTACGGCTTCGGAGCTTCCGAGCGTTTCCTCGCGGGCGCGCTCTGGTCGCGGGTCCCGCGCGACCGCGTGGTCGTCGCGACAAAGGGCGGCCTTCGTAAGGATGGCGACACGCTGCACAGAGATGCGAGCGCGCGCTGGCTGCGTGAGGGCGTTGACTCGAGCCTTCGGAATCTGCGGACGGACTACATCGATCTCTACCAGGTGCACTGGCCCGACCCCAAGACGCCAGTCGAGGAGACCGGTCGCGTGCTCGCCGATCTCGTGCGCGAAGGGAAGATCCGGCACGCGGGCGTCTCCAACTACACCCCGCGACAGATGGCGGACCTCGCCCAGTACGTGCCGGTCGAGACCGACCAGCCGCCGTACCACATGTTTCACCGCGACATCGAGGCGGAGATCCTTCCGTACGCGGCACAGAACGACATCGGTGTCCTCGTCTACGGTCCCCTCGCGCACGGCCTGCTTTCCGGGACGATGACGCCCCGGACGACGTTCGCCGCGGACGACTGGCGTGGCAGTAGCTCTGACTTCAAGGGGGAGAAGTTCGCACGTGATCTCGAACTCGTGGAACGGCTGAAGCAATACGCCGCCTCGCACGAGATCACGCTGCCTCAGCTCGCCGTCGCCTGGACCATCTCCAACCCTGCGGTCGACGTTGCGATCGTCGGCGCTCGCCACCCCAGTCATCTCGACGATCCAGTGGCGGCGGCCGACATTCCTCTCTCCGCATTGGATCGTGATGAGATCGACGCGATCCTCCTCGACGCGGTCGAGGTCGTCGGGCCGGCGCCGGAGGCCATGCCATGACAAAGGTTGCGGTCCTCGGCACCGGTCGAATGGGTGGCGCGATCGCGCGGCGGCTTGCGGCGTCCGGATTCGACCTGACCGTGTGGGACCGAACGACCGCGAAGGCGCAGGCGCTCAACCTCGGACGCGTGGCGCCGACGCCGGGTCTGGCGATCCGCGACGCCGACATCGTCATCAGCAGCCTGACGAACGCGGCTGCCGTGCGAGATGTCTACCTCGGACCGGACGGCGCGTTTGGGACGTCCGATGGAACGTTGTTTGTCGAGATGAGCACAGCGGGCCCCGAGAGCATCGAGCAGCTCAGCCAGGAGGCGCGCACACGCGGACTGCGCCTTCTCGAGGCGCCGGTGCTCGGCAGCGTCCCCGCAGTCGAAAGCGGAACGCTCGCGGTGCTCGTGGGCGGATCGCCGCAGGATCTCGATCAGGCGCGGCCGGTCCTAGAGCGCCTTGGGGAGATCCACTACGTGGGCGGCTTTGGAAGTGCGGCCCGCCTCAAGCTCGTCGCGAACACGATGCTCGGCATCACCAGCGCCGCGGCCGCTGAGCTGCTCGCCGCGGGAACGGCGGCCGGGCTCGATCGCGAACAGGTCTTCTGGGCGCTTCTCCGGTTCGCGCCTGGGTTGAAGGCCCGCGAAGCCGGATTCATGCGAGATAAGCACGAGCCCACGATGTTCGCGGTCCACGATCTGGTCAAAGACCTCGGTTTGGCGCTCGACCTGTACGAACGCGCCAACGCCGCCGTGCCGCTGACGCGCGAGACGCGCGAGCTCTTCGATGAGACGGCGTCGGCATCGAGCGATCTCGACATCTCAGCCATCGTCACGGCCTACTCGGGCGGCAACCGCCGCGCGCATCTGAGGCACGAAAACAACGACCCTGCTCGCATGAGCTGATCCACAAGACTCGATATAGAGAGAGGTAACGTGAACTGACATATCGAGGAGTAGTCGCAGTCGTTGCGACGGTACTCGTTGCGTTCGTAGCCGCGTGCGGAGCCCTTCCAGCCGGTTGCGATCCAATTCGCGCCCATCACGCAAACGGCAAGTGGCTCGAATACGACTGACCTCCTCAACCGCGTGCTCATAGCGTGCGGCACTGACCCGGCCGGGATTTGCGATATTGGTAAGCCGACTCATGAGGGCAGTTGTGTACGACAGGTACGGGCCGCCCGACGTTCTGCGACTCGAGGAGGTCGAGCGGCCAGCCCGCAAGGAGGACGAGGTCCTCGTCAAGGTTCGCGCCGTGGCGGTCACCCGGGCGGACTGCGCGACTCGTGAAGCCAACCGACGCAGCGGCGTTGCGGTTTCGCTCATCAGCCGCCTCATCTCGGGCATTCGCCGACCGAAGCAGCGGATCCTCGGAACAGAGTTCGCGGGTGACGTCGAAGCAACCGGCGCAGCGGTCAAAGGGTTCGGTGTCGGTGACCAGGTCTTCGGCACGAGTGGGTTCAGATTCGGCGCATACGCGGAGTTCATCTGCATGCGGGAGAGCGCGCGGATCGCGCACAAGCCGCGCGACATGAGCTTCGAGGAAGCTGCGGCGGTTTGCGACGGAGGACTCAATGCCCTGTGGTGTCTAAGAGGGGCAGCTCTCGCGGAGGGGCAGCGGATCCTCATTTACGGCGCGTCCGGGGCCATCGGCACCGCTGCGGTGCAGCTGGCCAAATACTTCGAAGCTGACGTCACAGCGGTGTGCAGCACGAAGAACCTCGAGCTCGTGAGATCGCTCGGAGCCGACAAGGTGATCGACTACACACAGGAAGACTTCACCAAGAACGGCCAGACGTACGACGTCATCTTCGACGCGGTCGGCAAGCACTCCTTCAATCGCTGCAAAGGCTCTCTGAAGCCGGGCGGCAGCTACCTCGCGACCGATGGGCTCCGGAATCTTTTCTTGGCGCTATGGACCTCGCGCGTCGGAGACAAGAAAGTGGTGTTCTCAATTCCACCGCGATACACGAAGCAGGACGTCCTATTCCTCAAGGAGCTCATCGAGGCTCGCAAATACCGGGCCGTCGTCGATCGGTGCTACCCGCTCGAGGAGGTGATCGAGGCGACCCGGTACGTCGAAACGGAGCAGAAGACCGGGAACGTCGTCCTCACGGTCTAACCAGGCGCGGCACGGCCGGCGATCGTCTAGAACTGGCCCGCCGGTTGGAATAACGCGACGGCCTCAAGATGTTGTCGAGCAATCATGACGATCCGGTTGGAACCGTGGCGGAGTACACAACGACCCGCCCGCGATCACTGCATGGCTCCTGGGCGTACGGCGGGTGCTCCGCTCGGTGACCATCGCTATACGCGCATGTTTCCCGACCTTCCTCACCTCAGCATCGGTCCAGAGGTACTCCATGCTCTCGGTCGAGCCGGAGGAGCTTGCGACACTCGGTACTCGACCCGGAACGAGTCAAGTGTTGCGGCGGGCTGGCCAGTGTTCGGGCAGTTCGTCGCTCACGACATCACCGCAGACCGCTCCCCGGTGACCCATCACGACGATGCGACGTTGGTTCGGAACGCTCGCAGCGCGCGCCTGGACCTCGAATGCGTGTACGGCGACGGCCCGATCGGCAACCCCTATCTCTTTAGCCGGAAAGACGCGGCCAAGATGTTGCTTGGACTGAACGACAAGGGCCTCCCGGACGACCTGCCGCGAAACCAAGAAGGCATCGCGCTGGTCGGCGACCCACGCCAGGATGTCCACCTGCTGATCTCGCAGATGCACGTCGCCATGCTCAAGGCACATAACCGTCTCGTTGACAGGCTCCGCGAGGACGGCGTCTCTGAGGCCGATCTCGGTGCCGAGGCACGTCGGGCGTTGACCTGGCACTACCAATGGGCTGTGCTCTTCGACTTCCTCCCTACGACGATCGGCGAGCAACGAATGCAGCGACTGCTTCAGGATGGACCGCGCTTCTTTCAGCCCTCGGGTGCTGTCTCGATCCCATTCGAGTTTGCCGACGCGGCATATCGCTACGGTCACTCACAAATGCGTCAGGCATATCGCGTCCAGCCTGGCGGCGATGACCTGACGATCTTCCCCGACCTGATCGGCTTTCGTCCGGTGGCCTCCGACCGCGTGGTCGATTGGAGCCTCCTCTTCGACGTCCATGGCGAACCGCACGCCGCGCGGGCCCGCCCGATCGATGGATGTTTGCCCGAGTCCCTCCTGAGGCTACCCGTCGACATTACGGGGGAGCTCGAGGATGAGAACTTCGAGTCGCTCGCGATGAGAGACCTCCAACGTGGCGTGGCCACCGGCCTTCCGTCGGGCGAGGCCGTCGCTAGGTTTGTCGGGGAGGAGCCATTGCGTGCGGAGGAAGTCGGACTCAGTGAGTTCGGATGGTCGGGCGAGACGCCCCTTTGGTACTACCTGCTCAAGGAGGCCGAGGCTCGTGAAGATGGTGAGCGGTTGGGACCGGTGGGTTCATTGATCGTCGGCGAGGTGCTCCTCGGAATCGTTGATGGAGATGCCGAATCGTTCCGCAGCGTGGATCCATCGTGGCGTCCGACACTCCCCAGCCCTACTCCCGATCGCTTCCGTCTCGCCGACTTGCTTGTCCCGCCGCACGACGCATCCGATGCCTGATCGACGCGCGAGCTGATTGCGTGTCGTCGGTCACACCTAGCTCGCGCGTCGCGCGGCGAGGCGCACGCCAACCACGATCACCGCCCCGCCGACGAGCTGCAGCAGGAGCGGCCGCTCTCCCAAGATGATGAACGCGAGCAGCAGTGTCGCGATCGGCGTGAGATAGGTGACCATCGCCGCGAGGCTGGCACCAAATCGCTTGACCGCCCAGAGAAAGAGGACGTACGCGACGGCTGTTGAAAATACGCCGAGGAATCCGGCGGCAACCCAGGTCTCGCCGCTCCAGGCGGGCACGTCACGGTACGCCTGCTGCAGAGCGCCGAGGGGAAGAAGCATCGCCGTCCCGATCACGACCATCAGCGTGACGTAACCAAGGACGCTCTCCGTCCGCAGGACAACTGCCCCGATGGTCAAGCTCGCTGCCCAAGCGGTGGCGGCGCCGATCTCCAGGAGATCGCCGCGTAGGCGCAGCCCCGATACATCGGTCCCGGTCTGTTGGCCACCAACGATCACGAGTGCAGCGCCGGCGGTCGCGATCGCGAACCCGATGAGCTTGCGCGAGGTCAGCCGTTCGTGAATCAAGGTGGCGAACAGCGCGGTCGCCAGTGGGATCGTTGTCGGGATGATCAGTGCGCTATCCGAGGCCGGCGTAAGGGCGAGCCCGACGAAGGCGAAGGTGTTGAAGCCGAGCACGCCACCGGCCGCCGCGGCCGTGACCGCTGGCCAACGACGAAGAGGCAGAGGCGTCCGTGTGATCGCGCAGGCGGCGAGGAGAACCGCCGCGGCGATGGCGAAGCGCATGGTGGACAGCTCGAGGGGCGGCACGGTGGTCACGCCGAGCTTCGCGGCGATCCATTGCCCGCCCAACGTGAGCGCCAGCGTCGCGTAGACAGCGATGACCAAAGGGCTGCGTTCCATCCGCGGGGTGCTCACACTAGGCGCGCCATGAGCATCCAGCACACGGACGACCCAAGCCTGGCTCGCATCGCGACTTTCAGCGACGGGGTGTTCGCGATCGCGATCACCCTGCTGATCCTCGCGATTCGCATCCCGCATCCGACGGACGCCGACGCCAACCAGGGCTTGCTGACCATGTTGACCGAGCAATGGAGGAGTTACCTCGCGTTCGTCCTTACCTTCATGCTCGTGGGGATCAACTGGGCGAACCACCGGGTGATGTTCAAGACCTTCGCCCGCGCCGACCACACCCTCGTCTGGCTCAACCTCCTATATCTCATGGTGGGGGTCGCGTTCATGCCCGTTCCGGCGGCGGTGCTCGGGGCATGGCTGGGCAGCCCCAACAACCAGGTGGTGGCCGCGGTGTTCTACGGGGCGATCGGCACCGTCGGCGGGGTGCTATTCATCCTCATGTGGTGGTACGGCGCGTACGTCGCGAAGCTCACCTCCCCGGAGCTCAGCGCGCGGCAGCGCCGCGCACACAGCATCGCCTGGGGACCGGCACCGCTTGTCATCGCGGCCCTCACGGCCATTGCGTTCGCCAACGCGTCGCTGGCGGTGGCCGGCTACGTGGCGACGGTCTTCGTCTACATGCTGCCCGTCCCGAGATTGGTCGCACTCGCGCAACGACGCAGCCGCGCGCCGTCCAGCCGCCGCGGGCCGGTGGGACGGTGAGGGTCCTCTAACTGTCGGATTCGCGCACACGCGGCTCCAGGTACATGACAGTCCGAAATGGCGCCACGCGGCGAACACGCGCTTCAGCTTCGACGATCGCGCGCGCGATCTCGGTCGCGCTCGTGGTTGGATCGACAACGATTCCGGCCGCGACCACGAGGTCGTCCGGTCCAACATGGATAGTCCGAAGGTCGACGACTGCCTTGACCCCGTCGGTGCTCCCGATGGCCTGCCGGATCGCCTCGACGACCTCGGGAGCCGCGGATTCGCCGATGAGCAGGCTCTGGGTCTCCCGATTCACGAGCAGCCCGATCGCCATGAGCAGCAGTCCGATGGCGATCGCCGCGACCGCGTCCCAGGCGCCCTCGCCGGTGAGCGTCGCAAGGGTGACCCCGCTCAACGCGATGAAAATCCCAGCCAGAGCTCCGAGATCCTCGAGGAAGACGACGATGATCTCCGGCGCCTTCGTGACCCGGAGAAGCTGCCACCACGTGAGGGCGCCTTTCGCCGGTCGTCCAGCGCGGATCGTCGTACGCAATGACCAACCCTCGAGGAGTGCGGCGAGTCCCAGGACCGCGAATGCCCATCGTGGGTCGCCAAGGGGTTCACGCGCAGCGAGGTGGCTGACGCCTTCGATCACGGCGAGCACTCCGCCGACCCAGAAGACGGTCAGCGATACAAGGAACGCGTAGACGTACCGGTACCGCGCGTGCCCAAAGGGGTGGCGTACATCCGCGGGCCGCCGCGACCGGCGCGCTCCGACGAGAAGGAGGATCTCATTGACCGAATCGGCCAACGAATGGAGCGACTCCGCGGCCATCGCCGAGGAGCCCGTGATCGCCGCGGCACCGAGCTTTGCGATCGCGATCGCCACATTCGCCAGAAGGGCCGTGATCACCGCGGCACGCTGATCGGATGGCGGAGTAGACGCCGACAACGCTGTGCATGATGCATGTCCGAGTTGACCGCGCGAAATGCGATTCGTAGGGTGACTTTGATGCGGCGCCCGGACCACACGCATAGCTCGATCGCCCCGATCTCGGGGCTTGCCGTGCGTCCGGGAGGCTAGCCGACTTACGTCATCACATCGCAGTGCCAAAGAGGGCCTCCCGGAAGGGAGGCCCTTTCATTTTTGGAGGTGCCTGGACACATATGAACGAGCAGAGTCCGATCGGGCCGCCGCGCGGCTTTCGCGACATCCTTCCAACCGAAGCGCGCGAGCTCGGAGTGATCGAGCGGACGCTGTCCGAGGTCTTCGCGGCGTCCGGGTTCACGCCGCTGCACCCGCCGTTGCTCGAGTACGGCGCGGTCGATTCCGTGAAGCGGCGCCGCATTCAATTCCTCGACAGCGACGGCAGCCTCGTCGTGCTGCGGCCGGATCTCACGACCAGCGTCGCGCGACTCGTGGGAGGCCGCTATCGGGACATGACCGGCGTGCTGCGGCTCTCGTACATCGCCCCGGTGTTCCGCGAGGAGCCGGCGATGAGTGGCGGCGCGCGCGAGATTCTGCAGGCTGGCGTCGAGCTCGTCGGCGGAGGCGGAGCGCTTGCCGATGCCGAGATCCTGGCGCTGCTCGCCGAGTCTCTCGAGCGCTGCGGACTCCCTGTTCACGAATCCACGGTGCAGGTCGGGAACATCCGTCTCGTCACCGGGCTGTTCGCGGCGCTTCCCGAAGAGGTGCGCGTTGAAGTGCTGCGTGCTATTCGCAGCGGCGACATCGCGGGCGGGCTGAGCCGGGCGCGCGAGGCGGGGATGCCGGCGGACGAGCTCCGGCGTGCGGGCCGCGCGCTTGTCGGCACCAAAGGTGACGTCGACGCGGCGGCGCCCGGTGAGCTCTGCCGCGTGATCGACCTTGCCGGCGAGCGCTGGCCGGGGACGGTCAGAGGCTGGGGCGTCCCGAACCTCGCCCTGGTCCCGGCGCTTCCGTACTACACGGGGATCGTCTTCGAGGCGATACATCCGGCCGCCGGGGTCATCGCGTCAGGCGGCCGGTACGACCTTCTTATCGGCTCGTTCGGCGCGCCGCGCCCAGCGATCGGCTTCGCGATCGACGTGCTCCAGCTGCACCGGGCTCTCTTCGCCGAGGCGTGGCGGCCCCAAAGCCAGCGCCCGCTCCTTCTGCTTCGCGCGAGTGCGGACGAGCGCGCCACCATGCGCTGCGCGGCCTCGCTCCGGGCCAGCGGGCTCGCCGTCGCGCTCGGCGAGGTAGCGGAACGCGCCGGCCGAGCCGTCGTCCATGCGGAGGTGATCGACGAGCGCCTAGTGAAGCTTGACGATGGCCGCGTCGCCCTGGCCTCGGCACTCGGTTGTGAGATCGGCTCATGAGGCGGCTTCGTTTCGCGCTCGCGCAGGGACTCCTTCTGAACGACGCCCTCACCGCCCTGCGCGCGATCGGGATGGATGTCTCCGGCATCACTCCCGGCGGCCGGCGGCTCGTCGTAGATGGCGGCGAGGTCGAGTTCGTGCTTGCCCGGCCCAGCGACATCGCGACCTACGTTGAGCGCGGCGCCGCCGATCTCGCGATCGTCGGAAGGGACGTGCTTCTCGAGACCGGGGCGCGGGTCATCGATCTTGTCGAGCTCCCCTTCGGTGCCTGTCGCTTCGTCGTCGCCGCGCCCCGAGGCGCCGTCGAGCGGTCTCTCGACGAATACCGCCACCTCGGGACACTCGAGGTCGCGACGAAATACCCGAACGTCGCGGAGCGGCACTTTCGATCGCGGGATATCGCGGTGGAGATCGTGAAGGTCGCCGGCTCCGCGGAGGTGGCTCCGCTGGTCGGCCTCGCGGACTGGATCGTCGATCTGGTGGCGACCGGCAGCACGCTGCGCGCGAATGGGCTCGCGGTCGTAGAGGACATCACGACCAGCACCGCGCGTCTCGTGGCGAACCCTTCCTCGTACCACTTGCGGCGGCGGGAGATCTCCCCGGTCGTGGAGCGGCTCGCGCAGTGGGCGGCCGCACGATGAGGATCGCCAAGCTCGCGGCGTTCCCGGCCGACGTCGATCGCGCGCGCGGCGGCGGCGCGTTTGGCTCAGCAGAGCGCGATGACGCCGCCGAGATCGTCCGCGCGGTGCGCGGCGGCGGCGACGCGGCCGTGCTGCGAACGGTGCGTCGGTTCGATCACGCGGGCGCGCGGCCGGACGATCTGATCGTCGAAGGCGCGGCGCTGCGTCGCGCGGCGCGCGGGTGCCCCCACGATGTCCGGCGCGCACTCGACCTCGCCTACACGCGCATCCGCACATTTCACGAACGGCAGCGGCCGCGCGTGGCGGTGCGACGCGACTCGACGGGAGAGCTGCGGCTCGTACCGACACCCCTCGAGCGAGTCGGCGCGCTCGTGCCGCGCGGGAAGGCCTCGTACCCGTCCACCGTGCTCATGACAGGCGTGCCGTCGCAGGTCGCTGGGGTGCGCTCGCTCGCCGTCGCGTCGCCGATGCCCGCCGACGGGTCTATCGATCCCGCGTTCGCCTACGCCCTGCACCTCGTCGGCGCGACGGCCCTTTACCGCGCCGGCGGTGCGGCCGCGGTCGCGGCGCTCGCGTATGGCACGCGGTCCCTCGCGCGGGTCGACAAGATCGTCGGCCCCGGCAACGCCTACACCGCCGCGGCGAAGTGGCTCGTGTCGGCCGACGTCGGGATCGACGCACTTCAGGGACCGAGCGAGCTCGTGGCCGTCGCGTCCGGTGACGCCGACGCCGGCGCGCTCGCGCTCGATCTCCTCGCGCAAGCCGAGCATGGAGCTGGCGCCTTCGCCGCGGTCATCAGCGACGACGCCGCGTGGTTGCGCGCGGTCGCCGAAGCGATCGGCCGCACCCGGACCACACGCGTGCGCGGGTACCGCGCCCGCGAGCTCAGCGCGGCGGTGCGCGCCGCGAACGACGCCGCGCCTGAGCACGTGTTGCTCGCCGGCCGCCGCGCAGCCGCGTTCGCGGACCGGGTCTGCCGCGCGGGCGGCCTGTTCGTCGGGGTGCGCTCCGCGGTCGCCTTCGGCGACTACGTGGCCGGCACGAATCACTCGCTGCCGACCGGCGGCACGGCGCGCTGGTCGTCCGCCCTCCGTGTGGACGACTTCGTTCGGTGGACGAGCCGCGTGTCGTTGCGCGGCGATCTGCGCCGCCTCGCGCGCGCCGGGTCGGCGATCGCCGACCACGAGGGCATGCGCTATCACAAGGCTTCCATCGAGGCGCGCGCGTGACGAGGGACCTGCCCCGCCCGCGCGAGTGGCTGGCGGGAGCGGCGCCGTATCGCACTGAGTCCCAGGCGGCAGAAGTACGCCTCCAATCGAACGAGTCGACGGAATCGGCGCCGCTCGGGCGCTACCTGCGCCAGGCCGATCTCGAGGGCACGCTCCTCAACCGCTACCCCGACATCACCGCCGCGGATCTGCGGACCCTTCTCGCCCGACGCTGGGAGGTGACACCCGAGCAGGTCATCCTCGGGAATGGCAGCAACGAGGTCCTCCTCTACACCTTCCTCATCTTCGGGGGGTCCGATCGGACGCTCCTGGTGTTCACCCCGACCTACACGATGTACGCGCGGCTCGCGCGCCTTACCGGGATGCGCGTGCACGAAGAGCGAGTCGGCGTGCCGTACTCGCTGGACGTGGCGCGGGTGCGCGGTGCGGTCGCTCGGGTACGGCCCGACGTCGTGTGCTTCTCGTCGCCGAATAACCCGACCGGCAACCTGCTTGACGACGCGACGATCCTGGCCGCGGCCGACGCGGGCAGCATCCTCGTCCTCGTCGACGAGGCCTACGCGGAGTTCTCCGGGCATACCCTCCTCCCACGGATCGCCGACCACCCCAACGTGGTCGTGGTTCGAACGCTCTCGAAGGCGCACGCGGCCGCGGGCCTGCGGCTGGGCGCGCTGGTCGCGGACCGGCGGCTCGCCGCGATGTACGAGGCCGCGAGGCTCCCCTACAACGTCGGAACCCTGACGCAGCTCGTCGGGAGGCGCATTGTGGCCGACGACGCGGGACTCGCGGAGCGCGTCAGCTGCATCATCGGCGAGCGCACGCGTGTCGAGCGCGAGTTGCACCGCATGCCGGAGCTCGACGCCTTTCCCTCAGCCGCCAACTTCATCCTCTTCCGACCTCGCATGATGAGAGGGAGGGCGCTCCACACCGAGCTCGTGGAGCGCGGCGTCCTGGTGCGCGACGTGTCGTCGTGGCCGGACGCCGGCGAGTCGCTGCGTGCGACGATCGGCAACCCGACCGAGAATGATCGCCTCCTCGATGCCCTGCGTGCGGTCCTCGCGGAGCGAAGCCGATGAGCGCCGCCCGCGCGTCCCACCGGACCCGTCGGACGAAGGAGACCGATATCCAGATCCGCTTCACGCTCGATGGCACGGGAACGGCGAGCATCCGGAGCGGACTTCCATTCCTCGACCACATGCTCGAGCTGTTCGCGGTGCACGGGCTCTTCGATCTAACGCTCAGGGCTAAGGGGGACATCGAGGTCGACCAGCACCACACCGTCGAGGACATTGGCCTGGTACTGGGCGGCGCCATCGACGAGGCCCTGGGCGACCGAAAGGGACTCCGCCGCTACGCCTCGCTGGAGCTGCCCATGGATGAATGCCTGGTCGGTGTCGCGCTCGATCTCGGAGGCCGGCCGTACTTCGCGCATGACCTCAAACCGAAGACGCGCATCGTGGGGTCGTTCGATTCGACGCTCGCTCCGGACTTTTTCACCGCGCTCACGCAGGGCGCACGCTGCACCCTTCACGTGACCCAGCGGCGCGGTGGCAACACCCATCATCTGCTCGAGGCGACGTTCAAAGCGTTCGGCCGCGCACTCGACGCCGCATCGCTGCGGGATCCGCGCCGCCGCGGCGTTCCGAGCTCGAAGGGGCGCATCGGATGATCGCGGTCGTCGACTACGGGGTGGGAAACCTCGCGAGCCTCGACGCGGCGCTCCGGCGTGCCGGCGCCGAAGACGTGCGCATCACGCGATCGCACGTCGACATCCTCGCGGCGCAGGCGGTCGTCCTACCGGGCGTGGGTCGCTTCGGTCATTGTGCGAACGAGCTCCGCCGCCTCGGTCTCGACGTCATGGTGCGGGCCGCCCGTGACCGCGGCATCCCGCTCCTGGGCCTGTGCGTGGGAATGCAGCTCCTCTTCGACGAGAGCGAGGAAGACCCGGGGACGCCGGGCCTCGGCCTCTGCCGCGGGCGAGTGCGACGGCTGCGTGGTGACGTGCGCGTGCCGCATACCGGATGGAACCGGGTGCGGATCGTGCGGCCCCACCCCTGGCTCGCGGGGATTCCCGACGAGGCGCACTTCTATTTCGTCCATTCGTACGCCGTCGAGCCCGTCGACGAGCGCGCGATCGTCGGGACGGTCGACCACGGTGGCGCGGTCACGGCCGCGGTCGGCGGCGACGGCATGCTCGGTCTCCAGTTCCATCCCGAGAAGAGCGGTGCGATGGGTACGAGCGCACTTCGCTCGTTCGTGCGCGCGACCGCGAGATGAGCACGATGCTCGCGAAGCGGATCATCCCGTGCCTCGACGTACAGGACGGTCGCGTGGTCAAGGGCACGCGGTTCGTTGGCCTGCGCGATGCGGGCGACCCAGTCACGCTCGCGGCGCGATATGACCTCGAAGGCGCCGACGAGCTCGTCTTCCTCGACATCACGGCGTCGGCGGAACGACGGCGCACGGTCGTCGAGCTCGCCAGCCGCGTCGCCGAAACGCTCAGCATCCCGTTCTGCGTCGGCGGCGGGATCGGCTCGGTCGATCTCGCGGCCGCGATCCTGCGCGCCGGCGCGGACAAGGTCGCGGTGAACACCGCCGCCGTGCGCCACCCCGCGCTGCTGGGGGAGATCGCGGCGCGCGCGGGTTCCCAGGCGGCGGTGCTCGCGATCGACGCGCGGAGGAGCGAGGGCGACGGCTACGAGGTCGTCGTCGAGGGAGGGCGGACGGGCACCGGGCTCGACGCGATCGAATGGGCGCGACGAGGCGTCGCGGCCGGCGCCGGCGAGATCCTGCTCACCTCGATCGACCGCGATGGGACGCGCGACGGCTTCGATCTCGACCTCGTCGCGAGGGTCGCCGCCGCCGTTCGCGTCCCGGTGATCGCGTCGGGCGGCGCGGGCGGCGCGACCCACTTCGTCGAGCTGTTCTCGAGCACCGGAAGCGACGCCGGGCTGGCCGCGTCGATCTTTCACTCGGGCGAGGTCATCGTGACCGACCTCAAGCGCGCGCTCGCGGCGCACGGGATCCGCGTGCGCCCCAGCGCGGAGGCGGCGTGATCGAAAGCATCAGGTTCGATGCGCGCGGCCTGGTCCCGGCCATCGTTCAGGACGCCGCGACGCGGTCGGTGCTGATGCTCGCCTACATGGACCGCGAGGCGGTCGACGCAACCTTGCGTAGCCGCGAGGTCCATTTCCACAGCCGCTCCCGCGATCGGCTCTGGAGGAAGGGAGAGACCAGCGGGAACGTCCTGCATCTGGTGGACCTGCGGCTCGACTGCGATTCCGACGCGCTTCTCGTCGAGGTCCACCCCGCGGGCCCGGCCTGCCATACCGGTAACGCGACCTGTTTCGGCCCCCTCAATGACAAGTCCCTCGTGCGATTTCTCTCGGAGCTTGCCGCGCTCCTTCGCCAGCGTCGCCGTGATCTGCCCGAGGGATCGTTTTCGGCGGAGCTCTTCACCGGCGGCGCTCCCGCGATCGCGGCGAAGCTCGTCGAGGAAGCGAACGAGACTGCCGTCGCGCTGCGCGGCGAAGGGCGCGACCGCACCCTCAGCGAGCTGACGGATCTCCTCTACGTGATGCTCGTGCTCGCGACCCATCTCGACCTGCGGCCCGATGAGATCCGCGCGAGCCTCGAGGAGAAGCGCCGCCAGGCCGCAGCGCGGCGAGAGCCAGCCTCACCTCCCTGAGCGACTCGACCCGCGCGTCGGGTACGGGTGCTGGCGCGGGCATGTTCTCGCGCGCGCCGCGGTCGATCCAGACCGCGCGAAGCCCCGCGGCGTGCGCGCCCACGACGTCGCGAGCGAGGCTGTCGCCGATCATGACCGCACCCTCGGGCGACAGGTCGAGGGCCGTCAGGGCCGCTTCGAAGATTCGCGGGTCGGGCTTTCCGACACCGATCTCGGCCGAGATGATCGCGACGTGGAATGACGACGCGAGCGACGTGTGCGAGAGCTTCTCACGCTGCACGTCGGGCGCGCCGTTGGTCACGAGCGCGAGGCGGTGGTCGCGCCCCAGATCTCGCACCACGTCCTCCGCATCCCGGTCGACCAGCTGGTTTTGGCGGCGCGCCGAGCGGAAGGCGTTTATCGCAGCTTCGACGAGGTTGTCTTCGGCGTTACCGGCGGCGGCCAGTGCGCGGCCCCAGACGCGGCGACGGAACTCCGGGACGAACGCCCGCATTTCCCGCAGCCCCGCGGTGTCGCCCGCGAACTCGCCCCAGAGCGCCTCGCCCCACCAGATCCCCATCGCGTCCGCGTACGCGAATACCGACGACGCGCGGAAGACCTCATCGGCGCCTTCGCGCGCCGCCGCGGCCAGGATCTCCAGGTCTGCGCCCGTCCGCTCGGCGATCGCGGCGCACGTATCTCTGAGCGCTCGCTCGGTGGACTCGTCCTCGAGCAGCAGCGTGTTGTCGAGATCGAAGAGAACCGCACGGACCCGTGCGTGGTCGGGCATTTCGCGATCTTCCCTCACGTTCAGGTTGTAGCAGAGCGGTCCCGCCGCAGAATCGGCATTTCCAGAAGAGTCGACGACAATTCGAGTGTGGCGGTCTCGGGTTGCGACGCGACGATGCCAGCGAGCCTGCCTTGACGAACATCCTCGTACCCGCGACGAAACCGGTCGTCCTCGTCGTGGACGACGTGAGCGCGAACCGTGAGCTGCTCGAGGGCTACCTTTACGACCTCGGCTATGAGGTGCGCCATGCCGCTGACGGCCAGGAGGCGCTCGAACAGATCAACACGAACGAGCCGGACCTCGTCCTGGCCGATATCGATATGCCGCGAATGGACGGCCTCACGCTGTGCGCACGCGTAAAAGCAGACCCGCTCGGCCGTCTCATTCCCATCGTCCTCATCACCGCATCGCACGACCGCGCAATACGGTTGAAAGGGCTCGCCGCGGGCGCCGATGACTTCCTCACGAAGCCTTTCGACGCGAAGGAGCTCCTCATTCGGACACAGGTGCTGCTGCGCGATCGGGCGCTGAACAAGCGCCTTGACGCAGCGGAGAGCGTGATCCTCGCGCTGGCGCGTGCGGTCGAAGCTCGGGATGGCTACACGATCCAGCACGCCGAGCGGGTCGCGCAGTCGGCGCGAGAAATCGGCCGCGCCTACGGCCTGGCGGGCGAGGACCTCGACGCCCTCTACAAGGGGGGCATGCTGCATGACGTCGGCAAGATCACAGTGCCCGAGGCCGTCCTCCTCAAACGCGGACCCCTGGACGAGGGGGAGCTCGCGGCGATGCAATCGCACAGCGCGGAGGGTGAGCGGATTTGCGCTCCGCTCCGGAGCACAGCGCATTACCTCCCGATCATGCGTCACCACCACGAGCGCATCGATGGGCGCGGTTACCCGGACCGCCTGGCGGGCTCCGACATCCCACTCGGCGCGCGCGTCGTGGCGATCGCCGACGCTTGGGACGCGATGGTCTCGGACCGACCGTACCGCCCAGGCATCTCGCGCGAGGAAGCAATCCGCCGCCTTCGCGAAGGAAGGGGCGCGCAGTGGGACGCGATGTTCGTCGACCTCTTCCTCCAGCTCCTGGATCAAGGACTCGCAGAACGGATGCGGCCGAGCATCTGAACGATCCGGGCTTGCCGCGCTCGGAGGCCGAGCGGACCCTCGTCAACCTGGTCCAGCGCGCGCGGATCGCATTCGCGCTCGGTACCGCCGGACTGGTCGCGATCGCTCGGCAAGTCGGCGGCGTTCCGGACGATCTGCTCGTTCGCGGCTTCGTGATCGCGGGCGGACTGGCCGCGGCGGTCGCCGGCCAAGAGGCGACGACGCGACTCGGCCGGTTACCACTCGGGCTGGCTCTCGGGATCCTCGGTGACATCGCCGCAAGCTCGCTGGCAGTCGTGCTTCTGGCGGACCGTATACCGCTCGTCCCTGCCGTTCTGCTCTGGCCGATCTTCAGCGCCGGCCTCGTCCTCCCTTTGCGCGGACTCGTGCTCGTGGCGTCGCTCGAGGTCGCTGTCCTTGCCGTCACCGCGTTCGTCCTCGTCCCAGGCGCGTTTCCGCCGACGCAAGCGGCAGGGTGGGGTGCGCTGCTCCTGATCGCGGCCGCCGCGAATGGCGAGCTCATCCGGCGCTTCCGCGCCGCGCAACGGACGACCGAACTCGCCTTCGCGCGTGCGGCCGATCTGGTCAATGCGACGACCCGAGCCGAGGTGGCCGACGTGCTCTTTACGTTTCTCTCCGAGATGGTCGGCGTCGATGCAACGCCGCGATTGCTGCTGTATGAAGCGAGTCACGAGGGCGGGCTCGACGTCGTAGCCCACGAACACCTCGCGAGTGCCCCGGCCGAAGGAAACAGAGATCCGATCCGGGGAGGCGGTATCGCGCCTGACCAGGGGGTCTGGTTCGAGGGCCCGCGGCTCGCGCGCGACCTGAGGGTGGACGACCTCGCTCGTTATCCGCGCGCGTTCGTGCAGCCGCTCGCTGACGGCCGCCGGATCGTTGGTCTTGTCGTCGTCTCTGCGGTCCGTGGCCGGGTGTTCGGCGAGGAAGCGCGACGTGGCCTCGAGCGCGTCGGCGCGCATGCGGCGTCGGCTCTTGCGCGCATCGACCTTGCTCGCACGGTCGAGCGGCAGCGCGCGGCGCTGACGGTCCTCCTCGATACGCGCGCTGTACCGCGAGACGACCCAGGGATC
The DNA here is from genome assembly GCA_005881085.1 of Chloroflexota bacterium. Classification (GTDB taxonomy): domain Bacteria; phylum Chloroflexota; class Limnocylindria; order P2-11E; family P2-11E; genus 3-1-20CM-2-70-9. The sequence continues at coordinate 17,116 of VBGU01000098.1, forward strand.
GCCCGCTGGGCGGTGGGCGCGGCCCGGCGAATCACAGGCGCGAGAACGGTCGCGCTGGTCCGCCGGCGCGCCGGCGCGCTGGTGTGCGACGAAGCGGAGGGCATCGAAGTTCTGGAGGTGGAGAGGGACGCTGCGCGTTTGCTCGCCTCCGCATTGCTCCGGCCGGTGCCGCTCGTCATCGCCGATACGTCAGCCGACGAGCGCTACGCGCTGGGTCAGCGCTTCGCGCGCGGGTCCCTGGCGGCGATCCCGATTGCCGGTGGCGACGCGCTCCTCCTGGTGCACGACGACCGGGTCGATGGGCTTTCGAGCGGCGACCTCGAATTGCTGGTCATGCTGAGTCATCAGCTCAGTCTGCTGCTCGCCCGCCCGCGCGACGGCGCTTCGAAGCGATCAGAATTCAGTCACCAGAAAGACGATTAGCGAGCATTGGGGTAGTGACGATGATTGATTCCAAATCGCAGGCCGGCCTCGACCGGCTACACGAAGCCATGGCCGCTCGAGTCGCGAATGGTGAACTCCCGGGTATGGTCACGCTTGTCGCGCACGGTGAGGACGTGCACGTCGACGCGATCGGCGTGAAGGCGTTCGGTGGTAACGAGCCGATGCGGCGCGACACGATCTTTCGCATCACGTCGATGACGAAGCCGATCCTGGCGTTGGCGACGATGCTCCTTGTGGAAGAGGGCAGGCTGGCATTGGATCAGCCCGTCGACCGGCTCCTTCCTGAGCTGGCCGAGCGCAGGGTCCTGAGGCGCATCGACGGGCCGCTCGACGAGACGGTCCCCGCGCGTCGCCAGATCACGGTCGAGGACCTGCTGACCTTCCGCATGGGGCACACGTTCGATCCGCCATACCCGATCGTCACCGCGGCAAAGGATCTGGACCTCGTGATGGGGCCACCGGACCCGCGTACGCCGCATACCCCAGACGAGTGGCTCAGGCGCTTCGCAACGTTGCCGCTGATGTACCAGCCCGGCGAGAGGTGGCAATACAACACCGGATCGCTTGTGCTCGGCGTCCTGGTCGCGCGCGCCTCCCGCATGCCGCTGCCGGACTTCTTCAGGACCCGCATCTTCGAGCCGTTGGGTATGAAGGACACCGGCTTCTCGATATCGGCGGAGCGAAGCGGCCGGCTCCCGACCCAGTACATGACGAACTTCCAGACGGGCAAGATGGAGCAGCAGACGCTCACCGGCCCAACCGTGTGGACCAAGCCGCCGGTATTTCCGTCCGGTGCGGCTGGGGCTGCTTTCGACCGCCGACGACTACCTGGCTTTCGCTCGTCTACTCCAGAGCGAGGGCGTTCACGAGGATCAACGGCTTCTCTCGCCGAGATCGGTCAGGCTCATGACGACCAACCACCTCACACCCGGGCAAATGGCCGGGGGCGACCCGATACTGGCCGGCCACGGCTGGGGCTTCGGGATGAGCGTCGTGACAGCGCCGGACGACGTGTCGCAGGTACCCGGCCGGTACGGGTGGAACGGCGGCTACGGCACCTTTTGGTTCAACGACCCCACGCGGAACCTGGTCGCGATCGCGATGACGCAGACCTCCGATGTCCTGTTCAATGGAACGATGACCGAGTTCGCGAAGCTGACGGTCAATTCATAAGAGGAGTCCTGCCGATGCCGAGCGCAGAGTTCTCCGTCGCTGGACATCTGAAGAAGGTCCCGCCGGCCGTGCGCCCGACGGTGCTTGCGGCCCGCCGCACCGTGAGAGCCGCTGCCCCGAAGGCGAAGGAGATCGCGTACCGGAGCAAGCCGCCGCGGTCGAGTCGAGCGATGTGGAAGCTCGCGCGCTACGCCGTCGACGACGCCGATGTCGTTGCCATCGGAACGTTCCCGAAGCACGCGACACTCTTCTTCTACCGCGGCAGCGAGCTCGACGATGGCAGCGGACTGCTGCAAGGTTCCGGCAAGGATCTCCGTTTCATCACGCTGAACGCGCCGGCCGATGCCGAGCGCGCCGCCGTGAAGCGCGTCGTGCGCAAGGCTTTCGCGCTCGAGCGGCGATAGGCTAGACCGGCCCACAAAATCAGGGGGAGGCAGGAATGAGCTCCACTTCAAGAGGAGTCACGGTTCCCGAGGATGAGACCGAACGCGACGCGCAGGGCGAATGGGGAGGCAAGAAAGGCGTAGGCACGTACGCGGACGTCAACGGCATCAAGCTGTACTACGAGATCCACGGAACCGGCCGGCCGCTCGTCCTGTTGCACGGCGGCCTCGCCTCAGGCGCGACGTTCGGGCCGAACCTATCCGCGCTCGCGGAGGGACACCAGGTCATCGTCCCCGATCTGCAGGGTCACGGCCGCACAGCCGACATCGATCGGCCGCTCACTCCGGAGCTGATGGCTGGCGACATCGCCGCGCTGATCAAGCACCTGAAGGTCGGGCAGGTCGATCTCGTCGGCTATTCGCTCGGCGGAGGCGTGGCCTTCTTCACGGCTCTCCGTCATCCGGAGCTCGTGCGCAAGCTCGTGATCGTCTCGACGAATCTCAGGCGAAACGCCATTTACCCTGAGATGCTCGGCCAACAGGAACAGGTCGGCCCTCAAGCGGCCGAGGCAATGAAGCAGACGCCGATGTATCAGCTGTATGCGAGCGTCGCGCCCCGGCCGGAGGACTGGCCGCGGCTTCTCGGCAAGCTCGGCGAGGCGATGAAGGGTGACTTCGACTATTCGAAGGAGCTCGCGCAGATCAAGGTGCCGACGATGATCGTTGCCGGCGACTCCGACATGTTCCCGCCCGCGCACGCCGTGGAGATGTTCGGCCTCCTTGGCGGCGGCAAGCGAGATGGCGGGTGGGACGGCTCGGGCCGTCCGAACGCAAGGCTCGCGATCTTGCCGGGGATGACGCATTACGCGATGGGCAGCGCGCCGGCCCTCGCCGCGGCGGTCATCCCGTTCCTCGACGAGCCCGCGCCGAAGGGGCCGTGATCCGCCGCTCCTAAACTCAATACATGGCCACCGCACCCGTGCTCCCGGGCGGATTCGAGCTTCCGCTCGAGCCGAGACTGCCGCGCCTCGGGTCCGTCGACGCCGTCGCGCTCGAAGAGCGCGCCGCGTCTCTTGCGACGCGCTCGATCAAGCGAGAGGCGAAGCTCTTCGCGCTCGATCTCGCGATTCGGATGATGGACCTCACGACGCTCGAGGGCGCCGACACGCCGGGGAAGGTCGCCGCGCTGTCCTCGAAGGGGATCCGCCCCGACCCTTCCGATCCCAACATCCCGTCCGTCGCCGCCATCTGCGTCTATCCCAACCTGGTGCCGTACGCCGTCCAGCGGACCAAAGGCACGAGCGTGAAGGTCGCCGCGGTCGCCACCGCCTTCCCGTCAGGGCAGTCGTCGCTCGAGGTGAAGCTGCTCGAGACACGCGAGGTCATCGAGGCAGGCGCGCACGAGGTCGACATGGTCATCAATCGAGGCGCGTTCCTGTCGGGCCGCTACGCGGAGGTCTACGACGAGGTCGTCCGCGTGAAGGAGGTCTGTGCGGGCCGCGCGCATCTCAAAGTGATCCTCGAGACCGGGGAGCTCGGCACCTATGACAACGTGCGCCGCGCATCGCTGCTCGCGATCGCGGGCGGCGCCGACTTCATCAAGACCTCGACCGGCAAGCTCCCGACTTCGGCGACACTACCGGTGCAGCTCTGCATGCTCGAAGTGATCCGCGACGTACACGAGGAGACCGGGCGCGTCGTGGGGATGAAGGCGGCGGGCGGGATCCGCCAATCGAAGCAGGCCGTCCAGTTCCTCGTGCAGGTCCACGAGACGCTCGGGCTCGCCTGGCTCACGCCGGACCGCTACCGGCTCGGTGCGTCGACGCTGCTCAACGACGTGCTCATGCAAATACGGAAGGAGCGCACCGGGCGATACCAGAACCCGGATTACTTCACCGTTGACTAAGGACAAGCGCGAGCTCGCGCGGCGCCAGGACAAAGCCCCGATCGCAACGGCCTGGGACTATGCGCCCGCGCCTGAGGCGCGTGACATCGTCAAGATCCAGGAGCGCTACGGTCTGTTCATCGGCGGGAAGTTCGTCGAGCCAGCGTCAGGCGAGCGCTACACGACGATCGACCCTGCGCGTGAAGAGCCTCTCGCGGAAGTCGCGCAAGCCGGCAAGGCCGACGTCGACCGCGCGGTCCGCGCGGCGCGCGACGCGTTCGCGAACGGCTGGTCGGCGCTTCGCCCGAGCGAGCGCGCGAAGTACCTCTTCCGGATCGCCCGGCTCCTGCAGGAGCGTTCGCGCGAGTTCGCGGTGCTTGAATCGATCAACGGCGGCAAGCCCATCCGGGAGTCGCGTGACGTCGACGTCCCGCTCGCGGCCGCGCACTTCTTTTACTACGCGGGTTGGGCGGACAAGCTCGAGTACGCGTTCCCGAACCGCAAGCCGCGTCCCGTGGGCGTCGCCGGACAGATCATCCCGTGGAACTTCCCGCTGCTGATGCTCGCGTGGAAGATCGCGCCGGCGCTCGCCGCGGGCAACACCGTCGTGCTGAAGCCGGCCGAGACGACGCCGCTCTCGGCGCTGCTCTTCTGCGACGTCCTCCGCCAGGCCGAGCTTCCGCCCGGCGTCGTGAACATCGTCACCGGCGACGGCCGCGCCGGTGCGGAGCTCGTGTCGCATCCCGACGTGAACAAGATCGCGTTCACCGGCTCAACCGAGGTGGGGAAGGCGATCCAGAAGACCCTCGCCGGGACGGGCAAGCGGCTCACCCTCGAGCTTGGCGGGAAGGCCGCGAACATCATCTTCGACGACGCGCCGCTCGATCAGGCGGTCGAGGGGATCGTCAACGGGATCTACTTCAACCAGGGCCACGTCTGCTGCGCCGGATCGCGCCTCCTTGTCGAGGAATCGATCTACGAGACGGTCATCGCCAAGCTGAAGCGGCGCATGGCGACACTGCGCGTCGGCGATCCGCTCGACAAGAACACCGACGTGGGCGCGATCAACTCGAAGCAGCAGCTCGACAAGATCTCGGCGCTCGTTCAGTCGGGCGTCGACGAGGGCGCTGAGATCTACCAGCCGCCCTGCAAGCTGCCCGAGCGCGGGTACTGGTTCGTGCCAACGGTCTTCACGAACGTCGCGCAGTCGTACCGCATCGCGCAGGAGGAGATCTTCGGTCCGGTGCTCTCGGTGCTGACGTTCCGAACACCTGACGAGGCGATCGAGAAGGCGAACAACACTCCGTACGGCCTGTCGGCGGGAGTGTGGACCGAGAAGGGCTCGCGGATCCTCGCGATGGCGCAGCGTCTCCGCGCGGGCGTGGTCTGGGCGAACACGTACAACCGCTTCGACCCCGCCGCGCCGTTCGGCGGCTACAAGGAATCAGGTTTCGGTCGCGAGGGCGGACGGCACGGGCTCGAGCCGTACGTCGTGCTGGACGACGCATGACCGAACGCCTCCCGGTCCAGAAGACCTACAAGCTCTTCATCGGAGGAGCCTTCCCACGCTCCGAGTCCGGGCGCACCTACCTCGCTCTGGGTGCGAACGTCGCGTGCGCATCGCGGAAGGATCTGCGCGACGCCATCCGCATCGCGCGTCAGGCGGGCGGAGGTTGGTCGGGGATGACCGCTTACAACCGCGGACAGGTGCTCTATCGCATCGCCGAGATGATGGAGATGCGTCAGGCGGAGCTCGCGGCGCTCTGCAGCGGACCCGACGAAGTGGCCGCCGCTATCGACCGGATGGTCTGGTACGCGGGTTGGTCTGACAAGCTCGCGCAGGTCATCGGCTCGGCGAACCCCGTCGCCGGCCCCTACTTCAACTTCACCGTGCCCGAGCCGACGGGCGTCACCGGCATCCTCGCGCCTCTGCCGCCGCTGCTCGGCCTCGTGTCGCGGCTCGCGCCGGTCATCGTCGGCGGCAATACAGCGGTGGTCATCGCGTCGGAATCGCACCCGCTCGTAGCGATCGAGCTTGCGGAATGCCTGGCGACGGCCGACGTTCCCCCGGGCGTCGTGAACATTCTCACGGGTCTTCGGAGCGAGCTCGCGCCCGTGCTCGCGTCGCACATGGACGTCGCCGCTCTCGATCTCACGGGGGCGGACGGTGACGGCGCAGAGCTGGAAAGGCTCGGCGCGGAGAACGTGAAGCGGATCGTTCGCGGCCGCGCCGATTCGCAGAGCCCATACGACATCGCGGCGTTCCTCGAGCTGAAGACGGTCTGGCACCCGATCGGAATGTAGAGGTGCCGACGATGGACGCTGTCGCGAACGGGAAACTGGATTCCTATGGCCAGGGGACGTCGTCGGTACCGCTCCTGGGCGAAACCATCTCCCAGAACCTACGGCGGACCGTCCAGACCTACGGCTCGCGCGACGCGCTCGTGGTTCGGCATCAGGATTACCAGGCGACATACGCCGAGCTCTGGGAGCAGGTCCAAGAATGCGCGCGGGGCCTCATGGGACTGGGCATCAACAAGGGCGACCGAGTCGGTATCTGGTCGCCCAACCGCTACGAGTGGGTCGTCGTTCAGTACGCGACCGCCCAGATCGGGGCGATCCTCGTGAATATCAATCCGGCGTACCGCGTGAACGAGCTGGAATACGCGCTCAACCAATCTGGCTGCCGAGTCGTCATTCACTCGAGAGGCTTCCGCAAGGCCAACTACACCGACATGATCGAAGAGGTCAGATCGCGTTGTCCTGCGATCGAGACGACGGTCGAGTTGGAATCCTCGTGGCGGAAGTTGCTCGACGATGGCGCCGCTGTCAGCCCGGCCGATCTTGAGGAACGAGAAGAGGCACTTCAGTTCGACGATGCGATCAACATCCAATACACATCTGGAACGACCGGCTTCCCGAAGGGCGCCACCCTGTCGCACCACAACATCCTGAACAACGGCTTCTTCACGGGAGAAGGTTTGAATCTGACGGAGCGCGATCGGGTCTGCATCCCCGTTCCGTTTTATCACTGCTTTGGGATGGTGCTGGGGAACCTTGCCTGCACGACGCACGGCGCGTGCATGGTGATCCCGGGCGAGGCGCTCGACCCGCTCGCCGTGATGAGGACCATCCAAGAGGAGCGGTGCACGGCGCTCTATGGGACGCCGACCCATTTCATATCGGAGCTCAACCACCCCGACTTCGCGAGCCACGACTTCTCCTCACTCCGAACGGGGATCATGGCCGGCGCGCCCTGTCCGGTTGAAGTGATGAAGAGCGTGCTCACGAAAATGCACGTGCCCGAGATCACCATCTGCTATGGCATGACCGAAACGTCCCCGGTCTCGACTCAGACGAAGATCGGCGATCCGTTCGAGAAACAAGTCGGCACAGTCGGCCGTGTGCATCCGCACGTCGAGATCAAGGTTGTCGATCCGGAGACGGGTCGAATCGTTCCTCGCGGCGTATCGGGCGAGCTCTGCACGCGGGGCTACAGCGTCATGCTGGGCTACTGGAACAACCCGGACGCTACGAGCCAGGCAATCGACGCCTCCCGCTGGATGCATACCGGCGACCTAGCCGTCATGGACACGGATGGGTACTGCAACATCGTCGGCCGGATCAAGGACATGATCATCCGCGGAGGAGAGAACATTTATCCGCGCGAGGTCGAAGAATTCCTGTATAGCCACCCGGCGGTGGCGGACGTCTCCGTCATCGGCGTCCCGTCGGAGAAGTACGGGGAAGAAGTCATGGCCTGGGTCAGGCTCCGCGATGGCGCCGTGTGCAATGAAGCGGACCTCTCCGAGTTTTGTCGGGGCCAGATCGCCAGCTACAAGATCCCGCGGTTCTGGAAATTCACAGACTCATTTCCGATGACGGTGACCGGCAAGATCCGCAAAGTCGAAATGAGAGAGATCTCAGTCCAGGAGCTCGGCCTCCAACAAGCGGCATTGGTGAAAACGGCTTAGTTTCCCGGGAGGTGTCGTGGCGCGGCTCATCGATCGGATCACTGTCGGCATGCGGGCGAACGAGGCGGGCGCGCCGGTGGCGAAGCTCATCGGCTTCCGGCCGACGTCGGTCGAAGACGGAAAGGCGGTCTTCGAGCTCGAGGCCGGCCCGCAGCACGCGAATCCCATGGGAACGCTCCACGGTGGAGTCCTGTGCGACGTCGCCGACGCGGCGATGGGCGTCGCGTACGCGTCGACTCTCGGTGAGGGGGAAACCTTCACGACTCTCGAGTTGAAGATCAACTTTCTTCGGCCCTTCCGGAACGGCACCCTCACCGCCACGGCACGCGTGGTGAAGGCGGGGCGGACGATCGGGCTCACCGAATGCGACGTGACCGATCCCGAAGGACGGCTCATCGCGCGCGCGATGAGCACCTGCATGACTCTCCGCGGCGAGTCGAGCGAGGGGCGCTAGACGGCTCGCCGCTGACGCCTACGTCCTGGTTCAGGGCGCGGCTCGCCTCCGGGCGATCAGCTCGTCGATCTTTTCTCGGAGGGCTCGTGGGCTGAACGGTTTGGCGAGGTAGCCCGCCGCCCCGTGCTCGCCGAACCGGGCGATGTCGCCTCGCTGAACAGAAGCAGTGACGAACATGATCGGGATGCGTTGTAGCGCGGGCCGGGCGTGAACCGCATCGGCCAGGGCGAACCCACCCATCTCCGGCATGGCGAGATCCGTCACGATGAGCTCGGGCAGCTCCCGTTCGATCGCCTCCAGGCCATCGCGTCCGTTGACGGTGAGCTCGATCGTATGCGCCGTGGACCGCATCGCCGCTTCGATCAGCTTCCTGATCTGCTCCTCGTCCTCGCAGAAGACGATCCGTGCCACTCGTTCTCCTTCGGCCCCTATGCGGCGATCGGGGCCGGGGCGGCCGGTTCGAGCAAGGGTAGCTGCACGTGGAAGACGGAGCCAGGTCCCGAGTCGCTGGTCGCCCAGACCTTTCCCCCACAAAGCTGAACGATCTGGCGCACGATCGGAAGCCCGAGACCGGTTCCCTGGATGGCGCGGGTCTCCGTCGTCTCGACTCGGGAATATCGGTCGAATATTTTCTCCAGCTGGTCCGCCGGGATCCCCATCCCGTGATCGGTGACGGTGAGCGTGACCGTCTTCTCCGCGCGCTCGGTCCTTAGCTCAACAGCACCGCCGCTCGGCGAGTACTTGATGGCATTGCTGACAAGGTTGGTGACGACCTGCGTCAGCCGGTCGGAGTCGCCCAGAAGTTGGTGCAGCCTCGCGTCGAGGTGGAGCTCTATCGGATGGTCGGCCGCGCTCAACCTGAACTGCGCCGCCGTGTCCGTGACGATGCGATTCAGGTCCACGGGCTCGGAATTCAGCGTCATCCGGCCGGACTCCATCCGATCGAGATCGAGCATGTCGGTGATGAGCCTCGCGAGGCGACGGGCATCTTTGTTGATATCGGCGGCGTACTCCCGCATCACCGGCATCGTGAGGTCCTCGTCGCGCATCATTTCGCTGAACCCCTGAATACCGGTGAGAGGTGTGCGGAACTCGTGACTTACGATCGACACGAACTCGCTCCGCAGCTTACTGAGTTGCTCGATCTCGCGGTACGTCTCGCGCGTCGCGCGGTGGTTCGCCTCGAGAATCCGCCAGAGCGCGAACAGAAGCCCGAACCCGATCGCGAAGATCACCGGCGATTCGATCAGGATCCATCGCGCGGTGCTCCGAAGTTCGGCAAACGCCGAGAGCGCCTCGGTCGCACGCACGTCCGCCGCATCCTCGATCCGAGCGTGCATCAGGTCGAAGATCGGGTCCGCCTCGAGGAACTCGACACGGAGGGCCTGCGCGGTGTCGCCACCGGCCAGCGCGCTCATCAATCGGGCGGAAGCTACGACGTACTGATCGTGAGCCGCCATCACCTCCTTCGCGAGTTGAGAGTCGGCATCGCCGCCGTTCACCTCGATCTCGTCGATCGCGTTGATCAAGGCGTTCGTTGCGGCGTCCATCGCCCCGCGACGCTGGGCCGACGGCGCAAGGAGATACTCGACCACGGACGAATGCTCCGCGCGGATGGCGATGATCGCGCGGTCGTAGGTGGCATGAAGGGATTCCGCGTGCTGCGCTCGGGCAATCTGGGTCTGGATGGTGTAAGCACCAAAGATGGAAAACGCCGCCAGGCACAACACGACCCCCGCCAAACCCAGCGACGCGGCGCGGGTCGCCAGGTTCGAATTGGCGTGGGCCACCCGAGGCTCCTGCGGCTCGGGTTCTTCCATACCAATACGCTGCGCCCCGTCCGGCCTCAG
>VBGU01000140.1 GCA_005881085.1 Chloroflexota bacterium
CGCGCTCGTCCCGAGCAAAGCACCACGACCGGCCCGCCCGCGCTCACGAAAACGAGCGACTTCACGATCCGCTCGACCTCGGTCCCGATCTGCTTGGCGGCGTCCTCGGCCGTACGCGTCGTCGCGGTGAAGCGCTTCACCGGCACGTCTATCCCGCGCTCCGCGGCGTGCGCCCGGACACGTGCGACGTTCGGGTGGTCCGCGGTCAGCGCCAGAGGTGCGTGATGAAGCGGAGGATCCGACCCGGCAGAAGCGTGATCATCGCCGACGCGACCTGATGCCACGCGGTTTCCGCGGCGTCTCGCAGATCGTCGTCGGCCCCGCCCGCCGAGTACTGCTCGAGCACGCGAGCACGCGCGAGGCTCTGCACCGGATCGTGCGTCTCGGGTATGGCCGCGCCGAGCGAGCTCGCGAACTCATAGGTGGTCTGAGAGGGATGCGCGGGGTAGCCAACGTAGCTTGCGAGGAGCCGCGTCTTCCCCCACGCCGACTCGATCGGGCCGTAGCGCCGGAACCGCCAGTTGAATCTAAAGACTGCGAGAACGAGCAGCACGAGCAGGAAGCCGAGGAAGGCGAGCGCCGGCCGCGGGTCGAGCGCGCGGACCGCGGCTACGACGGTGTCTCCGGAAAAGGCGCCGCCGCCGCCATTGTCCAGGTCGTCCTCCGCACGGTTCGGTCGATTGGGGCCGTTCGGATCCAAGCCCGTGTCGCCGGCCGCGGTGCCATCGCCCGAATCAGAACCGGTGTTGAGTGAAGCGTCCTGACGCGCGAAGGGCGGCTGGGACGGTGTCGGCTCGAACTCGATCCAGCCGTACTGGGGGAAGTACGCCTCGACCCAGGCGTGCGCGTCCTGCTCCCGCACGACAAACGCGTTGCTCGCCGTGTCGAACGCGCCGGTGGTGAATCCTTCGACGAGCCGCGCCGGGATGCCCTCCTCGCGGAGCATGACGACCATCGCCGAAGCGAAGTACTCGCAGAAGTCCTGCTTCAGGTCGAAGAGGAAGTAGTCCACCGGGTCCCTGCCCGGAGGCGTCGCCTTGACCTGAGCCGAGTACGAGTACGGCGGGCTACGGAGGAAGGTCTCGAGCGCCTCGGCCCGGTCATAGGCGTTCGGGATGTTGTCCATGATCTGGTGCGCGAGAGCCTTCACGCGCGGAGGCAGCGTCGACGGCAATTGCAGATATTTCGACTTGATGTAGTCGGAGTACGTCGGCGTGACCTTGCGGAGCGTCTGTTTATCCGCGACCGAGATGAGGCTCGTCACGGTGTACGTGCCTGCCGCTTGAGAACGGTTCAGCGCATGGAGAGACGTCGAATACGACTTGTCGGCGCCGGTGTAGAACTGGTACGGCACGTCCGCTTTTTGTGGCTCGTTCGCCGCGAAGAGGATGTTCGAGTGCGGCACGATGATGTCGAACCGCGCCTGGAACGCATCGCGGTCGAGCGTCGGGAGCACGATCTTGTCGGCTTTGTCGCTCTCGGTCGTGCGCCATCCGGCGCCGGTGTAGAAGTCGTAGGTTACCGCCCGCCAGAAATGCCCCGACGGCGCCTCAACGGTCATGATCACGCGGTCGCCGAGGTTCGGCGCTTGCCCGAGGCGGATGGCATCGGAGAACGAGACGCCCCGAAGCCGGCTCGGTCCCGACACGCCGGCGAAAAACCGCTGCCACTCGGCTTCGACGCTGTGGTACGGGCCCTCGAACGTGGTCCACGCCCCGTTCAACACCTCGGCCGCGCCAACGCGCGGCGTGACGAGAGCCATGATCACCAGCACCGTCGTCCAGGTGAGCCCGCCGCGGAGAAGGCGCCAGTCCATCTCGCCCGAAGGCACGATGTTCTGGCGCACCCAGCGCTCCTGCAAATTCACGATGTGAATCCGCACCAACAGCACGAGGACCGCGAGCGTGAACACGATGAGGTCCGGGTACAGGTTCGTGAGCGCCACCGACACGTTGATGACCAGGCACGCACCGTTGAAGATCACGGCGTCCCAGATGCGGCCGGTCCGCGCGAGGATGAACGAGCCCACGAACGTGGCGCACCACACCGACGCCCCGAGGAAGAGGACAAAGACGGTGGGATCGCTGGCCGCCTCGCCGGCCAGCACCTGGGTGATCCAGTTGTTCACGAGGATCGCGAGGTGGGTCAGCTTGTCGCTGAAGCTCGATCCACCGGTGGCCGCGAACGTCGTCGAGAGAGTGATCATGAGCATGCCGAGCGTCGAGCCCGTCAGGATGGCTCGCGGAAAGCGCATCCGTCCATTCCCGACAAGGGTGCCGACGAGGACGCCGGTGATCGCGATCCACCAGAACTGCTCGCTGATCTCGACCCAGTCGGCGTGCTGCAGCGACAGCGGGTACATCGAGACCACCACGAGGTAGATGGGCAGCGCGAACCATCCGCCGCGGAAGCGCAGCTTCTTCCAGTCGACGGGCGGGAAGAGCGAAGCGAGCGTGCGCCGAAGGTACGCTGCCATGCCGCCCGGGGGCTGGGGGGCGAAGCCCCCCAATCGCTTCATGCGATCGCCGCCGTCGATTCATGGAAGAGCTCCTCGATCGGGGCGCCGGCAGCGAGGTGTGCCGCGGGAATGCCCGCGACTGCGAGCTCGCCGAGTATCGCCCTGCGCCGGGCGCGGTCGCGCTCGTCGAGGTCGACGGGGGGGCTCACGATCACGGCCTGCGTCGCGATCGCCGTCTCACGGAGCGTGCTCGCGGGTCGCACCCATGCGCGATCGAGCGACGGCGTGATGAGAAGGCACGACGCGCCTCGCCGGAGACGCGGGAGGGTCTCGACGAGCGTCTCCTGGAGCGTGCGCGTACCCCCGGCATGCACCTCTGCCAGGTACTGCATCAGCTTGCCGAATTGTTTCGTCCCACGGTCGGGGTGCAGGACTTCGGCGTGGTTGCCGTTCGTGACGAGGCCGACGTTGCGGTGACCATCGAGCGCCTTGCGCACGACCGACGCCGCGACCGTCACCGCCCGCTCCTCGGTGGAGTCCTCACCGTCGCCGTGGTGCCAGCGCCCGTCGAGGTCAAGGTAGATCCAGAGGTCCGCGGTGCGGTCGAGCTCGAATTCCTTCACGTGCAGGCGGCGGTGGCGCACCGACGACGGCCAGTGGATCCGGTTCATGGCGTCACCCGGTCGGTACTCGCGGATGCCCATGACCATCGACGTCGACTGAAGCGAACGTTGGCCGGTCAGCACGTTGCCCTCGAGCAACGACCCGGGGAGCGTCCAGAACGGGAGCTGCACGACGCGCGGATAGACGAGGAGCAGCGCCTCCGAGGGAATGCGCGCCTCGGTCGCGAAGAGCCCGAACGGATCCCCGCTCCGGAGCACGATCGGACCGAGCCGGAAGCGGCCCCGCCGCTGGGCCTTGGCGAGCACCTTCCACTTACGCGTCTTGCGGCCGCCGATCGAGAGCACGCGGCCGGGAAGAGGCTCAGGCCAGTTCGACTTCTCGAAGATCTCGAGCCACAGCTTGCCGAGCGCATGGTCGTTGGTCAGCTCGTACGAGAGCTCGATCGTGTCGCCGAGGTGCGCGTACGACTGTCCCAGCGATCGCTTCACCGAGAGCCCCTCGAGCGTGAGGCGCGAGAGGACCGACATCGCGATGAACACGAAGAGCACGAGATACGAGAGATACGAGAGCAGCTCGACCCCCGTCGAAACGGCGACGATGAACAGAACGAGCCACAGGACCGCGAAGCGCCACGGTTTCAAGGGCTCAGGCCCGCAGCGCTTGAGCCGAGGTCGATTCGACCGGGACCGAGGCCAGGATCTCGGCGATCACGGTGGTCGCCGCCAGGTCCTTGAGCCGCGCCTGCGGCTGAAGAATCAGCCGATGGGCGAGCGTCGGCCCGGCGAGCGCCTTCACGTCGTCCGGTACGACGTAGTCGCGGCCGTTCATCGACGCGTATGCCTGCGCCGCACGCGAAAGCGCGAGCGATCCGCGAGGCGAAGCGCCGAGATAGACGTCGGGGTGCGACCGCGTCGCGGTGACGACGTCGACCACGTACTTTTTCACCGACTCGGCGAGGTGGATCTCGCGCGAGGCCGACTGCGCGCGCAGGAGGTCCTCGGAGCTGAGCACCTGATCGATGGTCTCGAGCGGGTGGATGATCCGCTGCGCATCGAGGATGGCTATCTCCTCGCGGCTCGTCGGGTAGCCGAGCTGAATACGCATGAAGAACCGGTCGAGCTGCGCCTCCGGAAGCGGGAACGTCCCTTCGTACTCGATCGGGTTCTGGGTCGCCATGACGAGGAATGGCTCCGGCAGCTGGTACGTGGTGCCATCGACCGTCACCTGGTGCTCGTCCATCGACTCGAGGAGGGCCGACTGCGTCTTCGGTGTCGCCCGGTTGATCTCGTCAGCGAGGACGACCTGGCTCATGACCGGTCCCGGCCGGAACTCGAACTTGTTGGTCTGCTGATTGAAGATCGAGACCCCGGTCACGTCGGACGGGAGTAAGTCTGGGGTGAATTGGATACGGCGGAAGGTGCACCCGAGCGACCGGGCGAGCGCCTTGGCCAGCACGGTCTTCCCGGTGCCGGGGACGTCCTCCACGAGGATGTGGCCGCGGCACATGAGCGCGACGAGCGCGAGCTCGATCTCGTGGTGCTTGCCGAAAATGACCCGCTCGACGTTCTCGACCACGCCGTTGACCTTCGCCGCGAGAGCTTTCTCCACCGTGCTGCTTACCCCTCTTCGTTGAGTTTCCGCGGCTGCCACTACTGAGTATCAGGGCTTCTTAGAGAACAACGTAGGAAGACCCTAAGTTCATATACGGTCCGGCTACCCAACCAGTTCCGACTCAGCGGCCCAACGGCGGGTCCTGTCCCGGGGTCGGGGTCGCGCGCTCGCCCACCGGTCCGCTCCCCACCACTCGGGGCCGCCCGCTCCTGACGCGGCCGGTCAGCGGCTCGCGCGCAACCCGCTCCCCCGTGCCACCCGCCGCGGGCCAGCGCCCCGCAGCCCTGTGCTATTTGCCCAGGGCGACCCGCATGACTTGTCCGCCCAATGGCGCCGCCGTTAACCCTCCGTCCGGCGTGTTTTCAACGATGACGGCGACCACCACGGTTGGATTCTCGGCCGGGGCGAAGCCAACGAACCAGCCGTGAGGGGGCTCGCCCGGTCGATTTTCGGCTGTGCCTGTTTTTCCGGCGACGTCGACGCCGGGGATCTTTGCCCCGAACGCAAATGCCCCGGGACCGGCGACGGCGCCGACAAGCATTGTCGTCAGGGT
>VBGU01000187.1 GCA_005881085.1 Chloroflexota bacterium
GCCAGCGGATCTCCCCGGCCTTCAGCGGATCGTGCGCGAGGGCAGGCGGCTATCCGCGATCGTCCTGGAGCTCCTCGATGCTTCACGGCTCGAGGAGGGCAAGCTCGTTGGCGAGCGTGAGCCGGTCGACCTCGTCGAGCTCGCGCGCGACGTCGCGCGGCGCGACGGCTATGAGGGGCGCCAGATCACCGTCGTGGCCGAGGCCCCGG
Source organism: Chloroflexota bacterium (assembly GCA_005881085.1). Lineage (GTDB taxonomy): Bacteria > Chloroflexota > Limnocylindria > P2-11E > P2-11E > 3-1-20CM-2-70-9. The sequence goes on from VBGU01000187.1 coordinate 210, forward strand.
TGGTCGGCAGCTACGACCCGCGCCGGATCGGTCAAGTCCTCGAGAATCTCGTCGAGAACGCCGTCAAGTACAGCCCCGAAGGCAGCGAGGTCCGCATCGTCATCGCGCATCGCAACGGGGAGGCGTTCATCGACGTCACCGACCGGGGCATCGGGATACCGGCCGGCGATCTACCGCAGATCTTCGAGCGGTTTCATCGTGCTGCGAACGTCGACGACCGCCGGTTCGCGGGGATGGGGCTCGGCCTCTTTATCTGCAAGGGCATCGTGGAGCAACATGGCGGTCGAGTGTCGGTAGAGAGTCGGGAGGGCGCAGGCAGCACGTTCAAGGTGGTCCTTCCCATGGAGACCAGACGCTGAGCCGGATCCTCGTGGTCGACGACGATCCGTCGATTGTCGCGGTCGTGTCCGACATCCTGATCGCAGAGGGGCACGAGGTCGTCTCCGCGGAGAACGGCGCCGAGGCACTCATGAAGGCGAATGGTGAGGCGCTCGTGCTGCTCGACATGCGAATGCCCGTGCTCGACGGCTGGGGATTCGCACGTGAGTTCCGCGCTTCCGGAAAGCGCTCTCCGATCGTCGTGATGACCGCGGCGGAGAACGCACGTCGTTGGGCCGAAGAGATCGGGGCAGAAGGTTACCTGGCCAAGCCGTTCGAAATCGACGCGCTCATCGCCGCCGTGGAGCGGTACGCCACAGGAACGCACTGACCAGGGCGCCGGCCGCGAGCGCGCCGAGCGCCGCCGCACGGATCACCTCGAGCTGACCCTGGAACGCGAACCACGGTGGCGTGAGCACGATGACGTGCGCTGTCCAGTAGAGGACCGCCACGGCGTTCGCCACGATCCAGGCGAGTCGCGAGCGGGCCCGCAGGTGCGGACTGAGCACGGCGATGCCGGCGGCCGCCTCGAGAAAGTGCCCGACGCCGGAGGCGAACTGCGTCTCGGTGGCGTCCGGGATCGACGCATGGAAACGGACGAGGATTTCGGTGGCGAGGATGAGGCTGCCCACGCCGAAGTACACGAGCAGCATGGCGAGCGGCGGCGCGACGACGCGCATCACCGGCGCGCTCCGCGGGACCATCGACACCGCGACCGCCCCGATGATGAGGCCCGTCGTCATCACCGTGCTGGAGCTGATGAAGAGGTACGGGTTGCCGAGGACGTACGCGAGCAATCCTGCAAGATCGTTCGCGGTCGGGACGAGCGACGCGTGCATCTATGAACTTCAACGTGCGAGATCGCATCAAAGGCTCGGTTGCTTGTCCGCTCAGCGACGCTCCGGCGCGAACAGATCGGTCTCATTCCTTTTGTTGCCGCGCAGAACGTCGGCGACGAGCTCGCCCGTCGCGGTCGCGAACGCCATCCCGTGGCCGGTGAATCCCGCGTTCACGAACACACCACTGTCGAGTCGTCCGACATATGGAAGCGCGTCGTGCGAAAAGCCCATCGTTCCCGCCCAGCGATGTGTCACCTTCGCGTCGACGCAATGTTCGCGAAGGAACCGCTCCAGCTGTTGCTGGATGCGCGGCGTCGTCCGCTCGTCTTCGCCGACCTCTTCGTCCGCTGCGGTGTCGCGCCATCCGCCCACGAGAAGGCTGCCGTCGGCACGCTGGCGCCAGTAGCGGTAGCCACGGTTGGCGTAGGCCGGCCGCTCGAAAACGCGGCGCGCGACGGGCGCGGTGGCGAGCATCTGGCCGCGCACCGGCCGCACCCGCAACGGCACGAGATGCGGCGAGTACGCGTTCACGCAGACGACGACGGCCCCTGCCTGTACCCGAGCGCGGTCCGTGCGGACTTCGTTCTTTGTGACAGCGATCGCGCGCGTCCCGTCGTGAATGCGTGTGCCGGCCGCGGCCGCCGCGCCGGCGAGCCCGCGCACGAACCGCACGGGGTGGAGTTCGCCGTCCTCCTCGTAGATGGCCCCGCGGTCCTCCGGCGCCAGACGGACGCGCACGCCCTCCTTCTTCAGCCGCTCGGCGCTCTCGCGGACCTCCACCCATTCCTCGTCATCGCCGGCGATCTGCGCCGAGCCGTTCCAGGCGAGGTCGCACGCTATCCGTTCCCGCTCAACGATTGCGCGGAGGAGCTCTTGATTGCGTCTGGTGAACCGCCAGATGCGCAGCGCACGGTCCTCGCCGTAACGGCGAGCCGCCGCGACGAAGTTTTCGGCGACGCCCGCCAGCAGAAAGCCCGCGTTCCGCCCGCTCGCCGCTTCGGCGACCGTGCGAGCCTCGAGCACGATGACCTTTGCTCCACTCCGCGACACGTGGTACGCGGTCGCGACACCGGCGATGCCGGCCCCGACGATCGCCACATCGGCCGTCGTGTCCCCGTCGAGCGGTGAGTGAACATCAGGGGCGATTTCATCGAGCCAGATGCTGGTCATTCCGGTACTCTGCCTGAGGCCGAGGCGCGTGGGCCGAATCGCATGAGTGAGGGTGGGGATGTTCCGTAGCCGTTTTCTGACTTTCGTTGTCTTTGTCTCGATGCTCGTGGCGCTGGTGCCGCTCAGCCAGCGCGCCGCGGCGGTGTCGACGACGGTCGTGATCAGCCAGGTCTACGGCGGCGGCGGAAACTCCGGTGCGACGTTTAAGAACGACTTCATCGAGCTCTTCAACCGTGGCGGCGCGGTGGTGGATGTCACCGGCTGGTCTGTGCAGTACGCCTCAGCGGCTGGTACGAGCTGGGCAGCGACACCTCTCAGTGGGACGATCCAGCCGGGCCAGTACTACCTCGTTCAAGAGGCTGCCGGCGCCGGAGGAACCACGAACCTCCCGACCCCGGACGCGACCGGCACGATCGCCATGAGCGCGACGAGCGCAAAGGTCGCGCTGGTTAACACCACGGCGGCGCTGACGGGAAGCGGCTGCCCCTTTTCCGCGACGGTCGTCGACTTCGTCGGCTACGGCACCGCCAACTGCGCGGAGACGAGTGCGACGCTGACTCTGTCCAACACGACAGCCGCTTCGCGCAAAGCAGGAGTGCCCGATACGGACAGCAACAGCGCTGACTTCGCGGTTGGCGCACCAAACCCTCACAACACGGCCTATGTCGACGCCGTGCCAGCAGTCGCATCGACGACACCGGGCGACGGCGCGACCGGGGTCGCGACGAACAGCAATCTCAGCGTGACCTTCAGCGAACCTGTCGCAGCGAGCCCCGGCGCGTTCACCGTGAGCTGCGATTCGAGCGGGAGCCACGCGGTGACCACTACCGGTGGGCCGCTCACATTCACGGTCGACCCGACGGTCAACTTTGCCGTCGGGGAGCTCTGCACAGCCACCGTTGTGGCTGCCGAGATCCAAGACCAGGACGGCTTTCTTGACCACCCATCCGGCGACCGCGTATTTAGCTTCAGGACCGCGGACGTCGCCCCGACCATTTCGGTGACGAGCCCTGCCGCCGGCGCGACCTCAGTCGCGCTGAACGCGAACATCACCCTGACCTTCAGCGAGCCGGTCGACGTGACGGGGACGTGGTTCACGATCGGATGCGCCACGAGTGATGGACACGAAGCGTCGGCGACCACCGGACCGACGACATTTCAACTCGATCCTGTCGTCGACTTCGCGGCGAACGAGACGTGCACCGTCACGGTGCTCGCGTCGCAGGTGACCGACCAGGACACGATCGATCCGCCGGACACGATGACCGCGGACTACGTCTTTAGATTCACGACGATCGCGGCGCCGACGTTCATTCACGACATACAGGGTGCGTCGCACCTCTCGCCGATGACGGGCCTGACTCCGCTGAACGTTCCGGGTGTCGTCACGGCGAAGAGGACGAACGGTTTCTACATGCAAGACACGGCGCCGGACAGCAATGAAGCGACGTCCGAGGGAATCTTCGTCTTCACCAGCTCGGTCCCTACGGTCAACGTCGGTGATGCGGTGAGCGTCAAGGCAACGGTGCAGGAGTTCCGTCCCGGCGGCGACTCGACCGGCAACCTCAAGACGACCGAGCTCGTCTCACCGACCGTGACCGTCCTTTCCAGCGGGAATCCGCTGCCGACTCCCGTGGTGATCGGCACGGGCGGACGAATCCCGCCGAATCAGCTGATCGAGGACGACGCCAACGGAAGCGTCGAGACAAGCGGGGTGTTCGACCCCGCAAACGACGGGATCGATTTCTACGAGTCCCTTGAGGGCATGCGAGTCCAAGTGAACAACGCCGTCGCTGTCGGCCCGACGAACGCCTTCGGCGAGACGCCGATCATCGGTGACGACGGGGCGAACGCTTTGGTGCGGACCGCACGCGGCGGAATTCTGCTTCGGCCGGAGGACGGGAATCCGGAGCGGCTCGTCGCGGACGACGCGATCGTCTCGATGCCAAAGGTCAACGTTGGGGACCACTATTCCGGTCCGATCGTCGGAGTGCTGGACTACAACTTCGGCAACTTCTTCCTGGAAGTGACGCAGTCCGTGGGCCGTATCGACAATGGCTTGCAGCGCGAGACCGCGACCGCGCCTTCGACCTACGAACTCGCTGTCGCGACCTTCAACTTCGAAAACCTCGATCCGACTGATCCGCAGTCGAAGTTCGACCAGCTCGCGACCTACATCGTGCAGAGCCTGCGGAGCCCGGATCTGATCGGCGGCGAAGAGGTTCAGGACGACAACGGCGCCACGGACAACGGCATCGTCGACGCGAGCGCGACTCTGAGCCAGCTCGTCGCCGCGATCCAGGCCGCGGGTGGCCCGAGGTACGAGTGGCGCGAGATCGATCCGGCAAACGACCAGGACGGCGGCGAGCCCGGCGGGAACATCCGCCAGGTCTTCCTCTTCCGTACCGATCGCGGCCTCTCGTTCGTCGATCGTCCGGGGGCAACAGCGACGACGCCCACGGGGGTGACAGGCTCAGGCGCGTCCACGCAGCTCACGCTCAGCCCGGGGCGGATCGACCCCACGAACCCCAACGGGGCGTGGACCAGCAGCCGCAAGCCGCTCGTGGGCGAGTTCGTCTATCGCGGCGAGAAGGTGTTCGCGATCGTCAACCACTTCAACTCCAAGGGCGGCGACGATCCGTTGATGGGTCGCTTCCAGCCTCCCGTCCAGAGCACGGCAACGCAGCGGCACAAGCAGGCGACCATCGTCGCCGACTTCGTTTCACAGATCACCGCGGCCGACTCGAACGCGAACGTCATCGTCATCGGCGATCTGAACGACTTCGAGTTTTCGGAGACGGTAACGATCCTCAAGAACGCCGGCCTGCACGACTTCATCGAAACGTTGCCGTTGAACCAGCGGTACAGCTACGAGTTCGAAGGCAACGCGCAGGTGCTCGACCACATCATGGGTAGCGACGCTGTGTTCGCGAGGCTCGTCGAATTCGACGCGGTTCACGTGAACGCGGAGTTCGCCGACCAGGCATCCGACCACGATCCCTCGGTCATTCGAGTTCTGTTCAACCGGGAGCCGACGGTCTCGGCGGGCGGTCCGTACACGGTCCACGAGGGGAGCACGACGACGGTCACCGCAACGGGGACGGATCCAGACGGCGACCCGCTCACGTACGCGTGGGACCTCGACAACAACGGCACCTTCGAAACGGCCGGCCAGACCGCGACCTTCTCAGCCGCCGCTCTCGACGGGCCGACCACTCGGACCGTCTCCGTGCGTGCGACGGACAACGGCGGCCTGACGGCGACGACCTCGACGACGATCACGGTCGCCAACGTTGCGCCGACCGCGACGCTGCACGCGCCTTCGAGCGTGCTCGCCGGCTCCGACTTCGTACTCTCGCTTACGGATTCATTTGATCCATCGGTGGCCGACACGGCCGCGGGGTTCACCTTCGCCATCAACTGTGGGGCGGGCTACGGGGCGTTCGACTCGACTTCGAGCGCGTCGTGCCCGACGACGGTCACGGGTGATCGCTCGGTGGGCGCGAAGATCAAAGACAAGGATGGC
>VBGU01000188.1 GCA_005881085.1 Chloroflexota bacterium
TGGCGCTTCTCATCGTCGTAGCGGCCGTGGCCGCGTACGGCGGGACCGTTCTTGCGACGTCCCAACGTGGCATCACAAGCACGGTCTTCGCGATCTCGCAGCTGGGCGAGATCAACGCAAAGACGCTCTCGAGCAGCTGGCAGGCCCGAATCAACACGAAGGGCGAATCCGACGTATGGATGTTGGAGAACCGGATCGCGCCCGGCGGGTCCTTTGGCTGGCACTCGCACCCAGGGCCGAGCATCGTGATCGTCAAGACGGGCGCGCTGACCCTGTACCGAGCCGCTGATCCGACCTGCACACCCGAAGTCGTCGAGGCGGGGTCTGGTTTCGTCGATAACGGCGGCGATATTCACCTCGTCCGCAACGAAGGAAGCGTCGAAACGGTCGTGTATGTGATGTCGCTCGTTCCGCGAGGCGCCGCCCGCCGGATCGACGAGGCGCAACCTAGCAACTGCCCGTCGTCGGTCCAATAGCACCGAGTCCGAGCCACCAGGAGGGCGGACACCATCCGTCCTCCTGGTCTTTTTAGGCGGCCGAGGCGACCCCTTCGCGCAGCACGGGCGCGACGCGGCTTGCGATCAGGTCGATGGCGCTCATCAGCTTGGGGTGAGGCAGCGAAGCGCCGTTCATCATGAACGTGATGCGGGAGATGCCGCCCAGGGCTTCGCTGTGTCGCAGGATCTTCTCGGCCACCTCGTCGGGGGTGCCGACCAGCAGGGCGCCGTTTGGCGTGAGCTGAGCGTCGAACTGGGCGCGGGTGATGGGACCCCACCCACGCTCTTTGCCGATGGTGGTAAAGGCGCGGGCGTATCCGGGGAAGAAGTCGTCTGCGGCTTGCTCGGCCGTCGCGGCGACGTAGCCAAGACTGTGGACACCGACCTTCAGCCGATCGGGTGAGAATCCGGCTCGCCGGCCGGCCTCGCGATAGAGATCGATAAGCGGCCGGAAGCGCCGCGTTTCGCCGCCGATGATCGCGACCATCAACGGAAGCCCGAGCGCGCCTGCGCGGACGAACGACTCAGGACTGCCGCCAACACCCAGCCAGATCGGCAGAGGATCCTGCATGGGTCTCGGATACACGCCTTGGCCGGTCAACGCAGGTCGGTGCCGGCCGGACCAGTGCACGTGCTCGTTCTCACGGATCTTCAGCAGGAGATCGAGCTTCTCCGCAAAGAGCGAGTCGTAGTCGTCCAAGTTGAGGCCGAACAGGGGAAAGGCCTCGATGAATGACCCGCGGCCGACGACCATCTCCGCCCGTCCGTTCGAGATAAGGTCGACCGTCGCGAATTCCTGAAACAACCGCACCGGATCGGCGGCGCTGAGGACCGCCACGGCGCTCGTCAAGCGAATTCGCTTGGTGCGTGCCGCAGCGGCCGCGAGGATCACCGCGGGGGCCGAGTCGAGGAACTCCTTGCGATGGTGCTCACCGACCCCGAACACGTCGAGCCCGACCTGATCGGCGTGTTCGATCTCGTCGAGCAGATCGCGCATACGGTCCGCCTGACTGACCGCGATGCTGGTCTCGGTTAAAGCCGCTGCAAAGCTGTCAACACCAATTTCCATCTCGTAGGTGGGAACAAGGGCCGACGACGGCTTGTTCCCGCGAGGTAGTTGCCTTAGCAACTATAGTGGAGAACGAAGTGGAAAGGCCGCGAATGGTCACGGAACCTAACGCCGCCCTGGGTCGGCAAGGCAGCCGATTCGGCGTGCCGGCGACCGACGGTCGCGTGTTGCGGGCCGCGGCCGCCCTCGAGCGGAACGGAATCACGGTTCTTCGGGCCGCAGACGCGGCGGAGGCCAAACGGATCGTCCTGGATCTCATCCCGCAGGGAGCGCAGGTCCATCTGGGCGCCTCGCGATCACTCGAGCAGTCGGGCATCACCGACGAGATCGAGAAGTCTGGTCGCTATGACGCCATCCGGCCACGGGTCCGACGCATGGATCGCCAAACGCAGGCCGCGGAGATCCGCCGCCTGATCTCCGCGCCGGACGTGATGCTCGGCAGCGTGCACGCCGTCACGGAGACCGGATCGCTGGTCGCGGCTTCGGCGGGTGGCGGCCAGCTCGGTCCGTACGCCGCCGGCGCCGGGCGAGTCATCCTTGTCGTAGGCACGCAGAAGATCGTGTCCGATCTCGACGAAGCGCTGCGTCGCATCGACGAATACGCTTTCCCGCTCGAGGAAGCGCGCGCACAGGCAGCGTATGGCAGGCACACCGGCGTGAATAAGGTTCTGATCATCAACCGCGAGCTCACGCCCGGCCGCATCACCGTCGTATTCGTCGACGAGGTGCTCGGGTTTTAGAGGGCGCGTTCAGTCCGGCTCGAGGACCTCAGTCGCGGCCTGGTACGTTCCGAGCTGCTGGATCCACTCGCAGCACGTGCGCATCAGCGCGAGGGCTTCTTTGGCCGGCCACACTGTCGGGTCGCCCTCGAAGTCGAGGTAGAACACGTAATCCCATGGCGCGGCGCGGCTCGGCCGCGATTCGATCTTGCTGAGCTGGAGCCAGGCGGTCGCGAACGGTTGGAGCGAGCGCACCAGCGCGCCGGGCAGGTTCGCGGTCTTGTACACAAGGCTCGTCTTGGTGGGACCTTTGCGGAGCGCCGCCGGGATCAGGCCGGCCACCTCGCGATCCGCCTGCGACGCCACCGCGAAGAAACGCGTGAAGTTGTCGGTCGAGGTCTCGATCGAATCCTCGAGCACGTCGAGTCCGTAACGCTCGGCGGCGCGCCGGCTCGCAACGGCCGCGACAGACGGGTCCTTTGCCTCGGCGACTTCAGCCGCCGCGCCGGCGGTGTCGAAGGCGACCTCGGGCTGAATACGGTGCGTGCGCAAGAATTCCTCGACCTGCGCGAGCGCCTGCGGGTGTGACCGCGCGACGCGGATACCGTCCAGGCTCGAGCCGCGCACACCAAGCAGGCAATGGCGGACGCGAACGATGACCTCCGCGATGACCTTTGCCCCGGTGTGCTGGCGCAACAGGTCGTACACATCGGCGACCGAGCCCGCGTGGGTGTTCTCAACGGGCACGACGGCGGCGTCGACCTCATGCGCCTCGAGCGCCGCGAAGACCTCGGCGAACGTGCGGCGCGGCCCCAGGCTCGCTCCCGGAAACAGCGCCGCCGCGGCCGCCTCGGAGAACGCGCCGGCCAGGCCCTGGTAGGCGATGGTGGTCAGCGATACACCGCCGTGCGCCACTCGGGGTGCGCCTTGTCGTCGCCGTGGGCGATCCCGAAGTAGACCTCACCGATCTTCTTCGCCACCGGCCCGATCTGCCCGTCGCCTACGACGCGCCCGTCGATCTTCACGCACGGCGCGACCTGCGCACCGGTGCCGCAGAAGAAGACCTCGTCAGCCACGTACAGCTCGGTGCGATCGATCTGCCGCTCCCCAACGAGGATCCCGAGCTCTGCCGCGATCTGGAGGATCGAGTCGCGTGTGATGCCCTCGAGGATATCGTCGGTCACCGGCGGCGTGATCAGCGCGCCGTCGCGGACCATGAAGATGTTCGCGCCGCCACCCTCGGAGACGTGCCCGTCGGCGGTCAGGAAGATCGCCTCATCGGCCTCGAAGTCGTGCGCCTCGTCCACCGCGAGCGCGGTGTTGATGTACGCGCCGGTCAGCTTGCCGCGCGCCGGGATCGCGTCGTCGGACGTGCGGCGCCAGCTCGCGGTCCGCGCGGCGAGCCCACCCGTGGGCAGATACGCGCCGAGCGGGAATGCGTACATCCCGAAGCCGTCGCGCAATCCCTGGAGCGCGACCTTCACCGAACGTGCCGCCTTGAACGCGAGCGGCCGAACGTACACGTCGCTCTTGAAGCCGTTCTTTCGAAGGAGCTCGAGCGCGATCTCGCTGAGCGCGTCGGGATCGCCCGGGAGCGTGATGCGCATGATCCGCACGGAACCGGCCATGCGCTCGAAGTGCTCGCGCAGCCGGAACACGTAGAGCTGCTCCTTCGCCGGATTCCAGTAGGCGCGAATCCCTTCGAAGACGCCGGTCCCGTACTGGAGCGCGTGCGTCGCGATCGAGACTTTCGCGTCGGCCAGGGGCGTGAACTTTCCATCGAGATACGCAACTCCGGTCTCGGCGATCTCCTGTCCGACCGCCGCGACCTCGTTCAGCCGTTGCTGGACCGTGCTCGCCATGTCGTACCTCCTGGAAATCAGAAGACCTCCCGATCTCGGGAGGCCTTCACGCTGCCGGGCGCACGAGAACGGAAACGCTAGGCGCTGGCTCTGTGGCAGTCAAGGTCACACGCGTCCGATCACTTCTTCGCGCTGCCACACGCGCCGCGCGAGTTCGAGCGCGAGCACGTCCAACACGACGAGCCCCACGCCGAGCGCAAGGAGTGGCCAGCCCTCGCCAAGCTGCGACGCGACGAACCCCAGGCCGGCGAACACCACCGCGGAGAGGGCGATCACGAGTCCTGCGATCTGCTGGGCGGCGCGACTCGTCTTTACGCGCGCGGCGACGATCATCGTGATGCTCCCCGTCGTGACCAGGTACAGGAGCGACAGCACGAGGAGCGCGTAGAGGAGTTCCGGCGTGAGCGCGTGTGCGACCCGATCCGCGCCGTAGCGGTATGCCGCGAGCGCGTAGCCCGCGGCGAGGGTAACGACAACCGCGACCATCACCGGCACGACCATGCCCACGAGCTTCCCCAGGACGATGTCGAAGTCGCGGATGGGCGCGGCGAGGAGGGGAACGAGTGTCCCGTTCTC
>VBGU01000179.1 GCA_005881085.1 Chloroflexota bacterium
GCTCTCGATGACCTGGCTGATGTCGGCCGCGGTCGGGCGCTTGGCGCTCCCCTTGAAGACCATGTGCTCGAGGAAGTGGCTCGTGCCGGCATCGTCCTTCGTCTCGATGCGCGATCCAACCCCGACGTACACGAAGAGAGAGACCGAGCGCGTCTCCGGCATCTCGCTGACGAGGACGCGGAGCCCGTTCGGCAGCGTGACCTTGCGGTATTCCATCGACTGCGAACGCTATCAGAGCGTCGCTGTGCTAGCGGCAGAACACCATCGTCATGTACATCGCATCCGGTCCGTTCACCGCGCCGACCCCAACGCGTCGGAAGGCCGCACCCATGATGTTGGTGCGGTGATTGATCGGGGCCCAGGGTTCATTCATGAACTCGATGTGCAGCGCGTCGACGTTGCCGTTCCAGATCTTC
>VBGU01000181.1 GCA_005881085.1 Chloroflexota bacterium
GCCGCGGCATCGTCGGCTGGGATGAGCGGGACCGCGCGCTCAGTAATCGGGACCGCGTTCACCGCGGCGCGGTGCGTCACGTAGAGGGAGCTTTCGAGCTTGACCATCGCGGCGATCGGCAGGTCGGAGCGGCGTGGGCCGAGCGCGTCGCGCAAGGTGTGCACGGTGCCTTCGAGCATCCCCGACGGGATGAGCAGGTCGGCACCCGCGTCGGCGTGCACCTCCGCGATCGCCGCGAGACGCTCGAGAGTTCCGGCGACGTCCGCGCCGTGCTCCCCGAAGAGCACGCATTGACCGTGCGCCGTGTACGCGCAGATGCACACGTCGGTCGCCACGCCGAGCTCGGGCACGGCTTCCTTCACTGCGCGGATCGCGCGAGCCACGACGTGGTCGGGTTCGCTAGCGAGCATCGCGTGTTCGTCCTTGCGGTCGCTGATGCCGAAGAGGAGAAGCCCGGCGAGTCCGGCGGACGCGGCGGCGCGCGCCTCGCGGACCACTTCGGTGAGCGACAGTCGCTCGAGCCACGGCGCCGCCTCGATCTTCTCGCGATCCTCGACCGCGCTTCCCACGATCACCGGAAGGACCACTCGGCCGGCGAGATCCGCGCGCGCAAGCGCTCGCGACCAGACCGGATGCTCTGCGAGCCTGCCCCGCGCGAGCGTGACTTGTCGCATGACGCCGATGTTACGCACGATCGCCATAGCAAGCGGTGACCAAGGGCTACCATTTCAGCGATGCGGAGACGCCCCGCCGCCCTTCTCGCGCTCGGCGTGGGAGTCGTGCTCGCCGCGAGCGGCGCCGCGTTCGCGGCCGCTTCCCCTCTGTCCGGTCCGGCTCATAGCGTCGTCGCGCCAGCCGCGGATGACGGCGCGTCACTTTCAGTGCAGGCGACTCTGAGCGCGGCCGCGGCCGAGCCCGTCGCGGTCGCTATACCCGCGCCCGAGCCGAAGGCCGCCCCGGCGTCGGTCGTGTTCGACGACATGAAGCACGTCTGGCAATCGCTGAACAACTGCGGGCCCGCATCCGTGGTCATGGCGCTGTCGACGTTCGGGATCGACGTCTCGCAGGAGTTCGCGCGCGTGCCGCTTCGGGGGACGAATGTCCTCTCGGGCATGGGCCCGCAGAAGGTCGACGGCTGGGTGAACGCGAATTTCGGTCTGCGCTCGGTCTGGCGGAACAACGGGACGAATGACCTGCTTCGCCGTCTGGTCGCGAACGGCTTCGCACCGATGGTCACGCAATGGATGCAGGATCCGTCGATCTCGCGAATCGCTCACTGGCGGGTCGTTCGCGGGTACGACGACGCGGCCGGGACCTTCTATGTGAACGACCCGATGCTCGGGAACATGGTCCCGCTCTCCTACAAGTGGTTCCAGAACAACTGGCAGTCCTTCAGCTACCGCTACATGGTCATTTACGACCCGAAGGAGGAAGCGCTGCTGAAGGCGATCATCGGCGACGACTGGAACGACGCGACGATGCGTAAGAACTTCTACGTGCGCACGAAGGCCGACGCGTACTCGCAGGACACGTCAGCGGCGTGGCTCGCGTACGGCGAGGCAGCCTACGGTTACGGCCTGTTCCGCGAAGCGGTGACCGCTTTCGAGCGTGGGATGGCGCTCGGCTCGGTGCAGGGAGTCTTCGCGCTCCGCTCGAGCTACCCGCAAGCGCTGCGAGCGCTCGGCCGGCAAAGCGATGCGGACGCGATGCAGCAGCGGCTGTCCACATCAGCGAGCTCGTCCGCCGTCGCCTCGCCGCCGGACCCGTTTGCCCTCTACCTCGCGTTCATGCGCTACCACGAGAATGACGCGGCGCAGCTAGTCCCGTAACGGGAACACTTCGCCGGATCCCACGTAATAGCGGCGTGATCTTCCGGTCGCTCGCCCTCGGTGCGCTCGTTCTTGTCTCGTGCGGCGCTCTCAGAGACGAGTCGCGAAGTGGGGTGCTCGCGGGCGACCCAGATCGGCACATCGTCGACATCGACGGGGGCTGGAGCCTCGATGTCCCGTCGAGCTGGTTCGACCGGCCCTCACGGCAGCACGGTCGCGAGGTCATGAGCTATGACCCAACCGGGATGGACAACGACGGCAACGTGCCGCCGCTGGGCGGCGCGGTCCTCCGACTCCAGATGCAGCAGAACCCGGATCGCCTTGACGCCGCAGATTTTCTCCGGATCAGGGGACTTGGAGTTGGCCCGGACGTCCTCGAGCGGCTGCAGCCGCTCATCGCGGGACAGCCCGCCGAGTTCTATTCCGTGCGACACACCTTCCCGGTGGAGATGCAACGCGAGGAGGCGACACTCTTCTGGTTTCTCAAGTCGCCGTTCTTCAACGATCGAATAGTGGTCATCAGCGGGGTGCCTGGTGACTCGGCGCTCAGAACTGAGATCGAGCAAATTGTGGCGAGCCTTCGGTTCTCTCAACCAGCAGCGGTGAATCTCACACCGACGATCAGTCGGGCCGACGCGCTGGCGCGGGTGCTGTCGCATCCTGGGCTCGTGGTCGATCGCATCGAGGCGAAGCTCGTCCTCTGGAAGGAGCTCGAGGCGACAAACCAGTTCGGACGGAGCGGCATGGACGACCCGGACAGTCTGGTCTGGATAGTCGTCTACTCGGGCAAGGGCATCCAGATACCGATCCACGTACCTCCTCCGTCAACGGCGGGACCAAGCTGGACGCCTGAGCCATGTCTCTGGGCCTTCGAGGACTTCCATGCGGACACGTCCGTTGGATCGTCAGGGGTCGGCTGTAACTCTCGATTCACATGGCCCCCATGGTTCGACGCTCTGCCTGATCACGGCCACTAGCCACATCGGCATCGAGGTCCTTGGGCGACGGTCTCGCGCTCAGCCTTTCACGCGCGTGCGGGCAAGCTCGCGGACGCGGCCGAGACGCGCGCCGGCCTCCTCGAGCAGGTCCGGCGTCTTACAGAACGTGAACCGGATGAGATTCCGCCCGAGCTCGCGACGCGAGAAGAACGACGAGCCTGGCACGCCCGCGACACCGACTTCGCGGACGAGCCAGTTGGCG
>VBGU01000180.1 GCA_005881085.1 Chloroflexota bacterium
GCCCGTGATGCGTTGATGAGCTCGAGCATGTGGAGCTCAGCCGACCGGGTCGCGGAATTCGCGAGCGCCGCGACGGGACGCGGCGTCGGGCGTGGCGTCGGCTCTGGGGTCGGATCGGGTGTCGCCACCGGCTCGGGTTCCGGCTCCGCCGTGGCTTCGGGCTCCGGCTCGACAGTCGCTTCGGGCAGAGCCTCGGGAACGGCCGCGACGGCTGGCGCTTGAGTGAGGTCGGGAGTCGGTGGCGGCGAGACCGTAAGCTCCAGATTGTCGATGTCGCGGAGCCCGCGGACCAGACCGCGCGACATAGGCGCGATCCGCGCCGCAGCCGGCTCGTCGTCGATCGTCGGCGTCGCGCCCACCTGCGCGCGTCGCGTCGGAGTCACGGTGAAGCTGGCCACGA
>VBGU01000182.1 GCA_005881085.1 Chloroflexota bacterium
TCACGGACGAGCGGGAGAAGACGATCGCCGAGCTCGCGGAGAAGTCGAAGCAGGACCCCGCTGTGCTCAGGTCCTCTATCTATCGCGGGATCGGGACGCTCGACCAGGTCCGCGAGCACATCATTCGCGTCCGTCGCGACACCGGGATTACCTACTTCTGCCTGCGCGGGCCGCATGTGGAGGAGCTTGCACCGGTGGTCAGAGACCTATCTGGGACCTAGCGCTCCCTCGTTCGCTCTCTAGACTTCGCGCGTGCTCGACATCGCCATCGTCGCGTTCATCCTGCTCGGGGCGGTCGTCGGTTTCGGTAGAGGGTTCGTCGTCCCGCTCGCCGCGGCGGGCGGCGCGCTCCTCACGCTTGCCGTCCTCTACGCCGGACCTCTGACGGGCGCGCTGCCCACGGGCACGGCGGGCCTCGGCGTGGGTGCGATCGCGCTCTTCGTCGGCGGGACCCTGTTCACGACGGTGGCGTCGTTCGTGGTCGGGATCGTTCACCGGGTCGGCATCCTCAAGCGCTTCGACAAGGTCCTCGGCATCCCGCTCGGGATGGCCACCGCGGCCGTGACCCTCTACGTCGCGGTGCTGGCGACGCTCGTTCTCGACGCCTGGCTCGATCCACTTCACGGAAAGACCGCGTACGGACCGGGGGAGATCGCGGCGCTGCAGTCCACCGCAGGCGCGAATCCGGCGTTCGCGACGTTCGCCGATCCCCAGATGCTGAAGCTCCTCGCCCAGAGCGCCGCGAAGACGCCGGTGGCGAGCGCGGAGCTCGAGAAGGTCGACGCCGCGATGGCGTTCTACGAGCAGAAGGTCCGGCCCGAGCTCCTCGCGAGCAAGATCGTGCCCGTGCTGCTCGCGATCGGCGAAAAGCTGCCCTACATCGGACGTCCCGCCGCGCTCCCGGTCCACTAGCGCTCGGTCTCGAACTCCCACTCGTCCACGACATCAGTCCCCGCGACCGAGAGCTCGAGCCGCACGCGATAACGCGCACCCGCGGCGAGTGGTGCCGTCGGCACGATGCCGGCGTAGTCGCGCTCGTAGATCTGCGGGACGACCGACACCCCAACGTCGTAACCGCTCGCATCTGTCAGCTTCGCGCTCTTCAGATCCACGGACCGCGCGCCCGAGTACACCACCATCACGGGATATCCGACCGGCCGGGTCGCACCTGCGGGTAACGCGTCCGGAGTCTCGTCCCCCGCCCAGGATCCGGCGACGCGCTGGCCCGCCGCGGGCGAGCGCACACGTTCGGGCGCGGCGGCGGCGAAGTCGAACACGAGAACCCCGACCGTGGCGGTGTGCCCACCGATCTCGGCGTGGCCCCAGCCCGCAACGGCCGCGTGCGGGTGCATGAGGCCGAGGCGGTGGTACGGAAGATCCCAGAGAAAGCGCACGTCCTCGGTCCCTGAGTCCGACGACGCGGCAACCTCGCTTGCCGTCGCGTCGACATAGCCCTGAGCGGCGAGGCGATCGCGCACCGACGCGCCCGTGAAGCCGGGCTCGCCGGCGGTCTCGTCGTGGCCGATGGCGCCTGCGCGCGCCAGGTACTCGGCGTGGTGCTGCGCGGCGGCGGTGACCCGGTCATCGGCACGCACGGCCGGCGCGCCGATCGCGACGCGCAGCTCGTTGTGGACGCGGAGCATCGCGGCGGCGTCGTTCGACTTTGGACCGCTCGTCGATGAGGCCGCGGAGGGCGCCGAGCTCGGCGATGCGGTCGCTTCGGCAGTCGCAGAGACCGCGACCGCGGTCGGGGCAGGGCTCGCGGAGGCGTTAGATGCGACGGATCCCGCCTGCTCGACTCGAGCATGCGGGCTAGCGATGAATCCCGCGAGCGCCACACCCACCGCGAGCGCGGCGACGAGCGCGAACGGCGCGACCGCGAGGAACGTTCCGCGTCCCATGGCCCGCATTTTCATCGACCACGACCGATCGGCGGCATCAAACGACGCGCAAAGACGATGCAGAGACACAACCCGTGTTTGACGACTGACCCCGCGCGCCCCGATGCTGATGTTCCCCAACACGCGTCGGTGACATCTCGCGCGCAAACAAAGTCGAGGTGATGCGATCAGGGAGCCAAGGGCGGCCAAGTCATTCCGCGCCGCCGGCGACCGCATCGTTCGTCAGGAATCGGCGCTGCCGTCGGTCGTAAGCCGTTTGCTCACTCCGTCGATCGTCGCGAGGCGCGAGATCGCGAGCGAGGCCGACGAGTGGTCCACCAGGCTCGCGGCGCTTGCGGCGCTCGGTCAATGCGACGCGCTGACGTTCCTCGTCGATGGCGCGACTCGCCGCGCCGGGTACAACGTCGTGGACGATCCGCTCGCTGACGATGCGATACGGACGGCTGTCGAAGAGACGCGGCGGAGCGGCGCGACGGTGCAGACGCAGACGACGATCCGGCTGACTGATGATCACCTCGCCGGCGCGGCGATGATCGCCCCACTCGTCGCTAGCGAAGGGATCACCGGCGTGCTCGTCGCGCTGCGCGTCGGACGGTCCTTCGCCGCGGCCGACGCGCTCACCGCATCGGGCGTCTCGGAGCTCGTCTCGCTGGAGCTCGCTCGCGAGACGATCGCGCGACGCGACGAAGCCCACCGCCGCCAAGCGTTCGCGCTCTACGAGCTCGCGCGCCTTTCTTTGTTCGGCGAGCGTCTCCTCGAAACGCTCCAGGACGTGACCGCTCTGCTCACCAGCGCGTTCGATCACGACCTCGCGCAGATCTGGCTATTCGAGCCCGACGGCGCGCTCGAGCTGTCTGCCGCGCGGCCGCGAGAGAACCTCCGCTTCGAACAGATGGACGCGTCCGAGCACGACGCGCTCGCCCAGGCGATCCACCAGCAGCGCCTCGTTCGGATCGGTCACGGCGCGCTTCGTCCGTGGGTCCCCGCAGGGACGCGGGAGCTCATCGTGGTGCCGCTTAGCGATCGCGCGCGAAGCCTCGGCGCCGTCGTGCTCGGCCGGGCGCAGCGGCGCTACGAGGAGGCGGACGAGGAGCTTGCCGGAGTCCTTGGGAGGTTCATCAGCCGACTCGTCGTAAAGGCGCCACTCGATCGCCAGAATCCCGAGGCGTCCCTGCCTCTGTCTGAGGCGGATCGCGAATGGGCCGACGAGCCGCAGCTCACCGGGAGCTGAGCTAGCGGCGCACCAGCTCCGGCGCGAGGTCGGGCGCGGTCATGCGCGGGTCAAGCGGATAGATCGGACGCTCGAGGTGCCGGTGACCGAGTCGGACGATGTCCTGATCGACCCCGCCCGGAGTCAACGCGAGGACCCAGCCCTTCGCGGCGGCGAAGAGATCCGGAACAAGGTAGCCGATCTTCACGACCGTGAGGTCATGGCGGGCCGGATCGAGACCGACTGCTTGAAGATCCCGAACGAAGTGGTACGGCTTGCGGCGGGTCGTGAGGATCGCGCGAACCCCGCCCGACGTCACGACGGCGATGTCGCCGCCGACCGGGTCGTCTCGGAGAATGCGACCGACCTTCCCTCGAAGAATCACTTTCCGCTGCTGCGAACCGAACGCGCCGCCGACGGCAACTTCCACAGCGGCGCCTTCGGCGCCGGCGACGCATCGAGCCACCGCAGCGGGGTCGACGACGCTCGCCAAGATCGCGGTCGCGCGCCCCGCCGCGATGTCCGGATGCGCGAGTAATCGCTCGAGCATGTAAGCAACGTCGCCCGCGCCGCCGGCGACGCATCGAGCCACCGCAGCGGGGTCGACGACGCTCGCCAAGATCGCGGTCGCGCGCCCCGCCGCGATGTCCGGATGCGCGAGTAATCGCTCGAGCATGTAAGCAACGTCGCCCGCGCCGCCGGCGGTGGGGTTGTCGCCTGAGTCGCTGATGAAGTACGGGCGGGCGGTCGCGGCGAGTCCTGTCGCGATGCACCAATCGGCGTCGCCCGCCGGGACGCTGAACGTGAAATCGGAGCGCGCGTTCCAGTAGCGCTCCGCGACAGAGCGCGCCTCGCGCACGATGACGTCCGCGTCGATCCCGGTCACGACGACCGCCGCACCGCAGCGTGGCTCGTCGGCCCACGCGTATCCGATCCATACCGCGGCGTCGAGGATCCCTGGCCGCGCCTCGATCCCCGCGAGGCTTCCGTAGATCCCGCGCGCCGGCTCGTCGCGCGTGCTCGCGCGCTCGCCGGCAAGCAAGACCGGTATGCGCACCCACGCTTTCAGCGGACGAACGCCCTCCCGCAGGCAGCGAAGGAGATTCGCGAGCGCCCGCGCTGTGGTGAGCGGCGCATCCTCGTGTGGAGACATCCGGTGCGATGTCGCGAGATCGAGCGCCCCGATGAGGTTGCGCGACATGTTCCCGTGAGGATCCATTGCCGCGGAGACGAGCGGCTCCGTTCCGATCGTGTCGCGAACCGCTCTCGCGAGGTCGCCTTCGGCGTCGGCCATGCCGACGACGCTCATCGCTCCGTGAATGTCGAGGAAGACGCCATCGACCGGGAGAACGGCGCGAAGGCGTTCGAGGAGCTCGGCCTTGACCGAATCGTAGAAGTCGCGCGCGACCGCGCCGCCCGGCAGAGCGCGCGCGTGCACGAGGGGCATCCATTCGACATCGCGCGGCAGCGCGTCGTAGCGCGCGAGAAGGTCGTCGCCGCGGACCACGGTGAAGTCGGCGGATCCGCTGCGGTGCGGCGAGAACGTGCTCGACTCGATGTGGATGCCGCCGATCGCGACCCTAGGCCGCGTTCGATGGCCCCTTCGCGGCTCCAGTCTTTTCGCCCTCGGCGGCGGCCACGACAGTCAGGCGGCACACCCCGATGTCGATGGTCTGGCCGGCGGCGACGCGCCGTGGTGCGGCCAGCTTCGTACCGTCGACCCATGTGCCGCCCATGCTTCCGAGGTCGCTCAACCAGTAGGCGCCCTGCTTGTAGGTGATGCGCGCGTGCTTGCGCGACACCGAAAGATCGGCGAGCTGGATCGTGCTCTCCGGCCCGCGACCGATCGTCGCGCCGGACTTCGTTACGTGGAAGGTCGAGCGCGAACCGCGCTGCTCGGTCTCGAGCCGGAGCATGAGGCCATCCGCGGGCGCCGGCTCGAGGTCGGCCGGAGCTTCTTGGGTTGGAGCTTCCGCGGTTGGTGCATCTTCGATGGAGCTGGGGGCAGCGGCCGTGAAGAGCGAAGCCTGTTCTGCCCAGGCCGGGGCGTCTTCGGCAGGCGGGGGCCCTTCGACCGCGACGACGGGCTCGGGGAGATGCGTTTCGGCGGCTTCGGCAGGGGGGGCGGGCGGCGTCCTCGTTACCTCGACCTCTTGTGGCGGTGCAACTGCCTGACTTGGCGCGAAAAGAGCCTTGATCCTTGCGAGGAGCTTCTCCATCCCGCTCACAGGCGCACCTCCCGGGTTCCTCACGTTAGCC
>VBGU01000183.1 GCA_005881085.1 Chloroflexota bacterium
CGATGGCCGTGTGCTCACCCTCCGGATCGATGCGGTCGGCGCGGAGCGGGCCACCGCCCGCGCGGACGACGCGGCGCGCGTAGTAGTTCACGCCAAGGAAGTCGAGCGCGCCGTCGTAGCCATCGAGCTCGCCGCCGCGGTCGAAGTACGGTCGGTAGAGCTCGAGCATGTCCTTCGGGTAGCCGCGTCCGAACAGCGGATCGAGGAACCAGCGGTTGAGATAGCCGTCCATCCGCGCGGCCGCGTCGGCGTCGGCTGGGGTATCGCTCGCGGGATCGCACGGCGACAGGTTGAGCGCGATCCCGACACGCGCGTCCGGGTCCGCCGCGCGGATGGCGTCCGCCGCGGCGCGGTGCGCGAGAAGAAGGTGGTGGCTCACACCGACCGCCGTGGCGAAGTCGCGGATGCCCGGCGCGTGCACGCCCACCCAGTGGCCCGCGAACGCGACGACCTCGGGCTCGTTCAGCGTCATCCAGTCGCGCACGCGGTCGCCGAGGCGGCGCGCGACGACATCCGCGTAACGGCCGAACGCGGCAACGGTCTCCCGTGAGGACCACCCGCCCCGCTCCTGTAGCGCCTGCGGCAGGTCCCAGTGATAGAGCGTGACGAAGGGACGGATGCCGTTTCGGAGCAGCTCGTCGACGAGCCGGTCGTAGAAGGCGAGCCCCGCCTCGTTCACCGCCCCGCTTCCGGTCGGCACGACACGCGGCCAGCTGATCGAAAGGCGGTACGCGTTGCATCCGAGGTCGCGCTGGAGCGCTGTGTCCTCGCGCCAGCGGTGGTAGTGGTCGCAGGCAACGTCGCCGGTCTCGCCGGTCGAGATCGCGCCGGGCTGCCGGCAGAACGTGTCCCAGATCGACGGGGCCTTCCCGTCCGCGTCGTGCGCGCCCTCGATCTGATAGGCGGCGGTCGCCGTGCCGAAGAGAAATCCCGGCGGGAAGCGCCGCGCGAGCGTGGCCGGATCGCCGCTCATCGCCCTGGCTCCGCGTCCGCCCACTCGAGCGCGATGCCCATGCGCGCGTTGATCCCGCCATCGACGTACAGAAGCTGGCCGGTGACGTAATCCGCGGCGGGCGAAACGAGGAACGCGACGACGCGCGCGACGTCGCCCGGCTCACCCATCCGGCCCCAGGGAACGCGGCGCGCCGTGCGCTCGCTCGAGTAGCCCGGGATCTGGAAGTACCGCGGCGTCTCGATGAGCCCAGGCGCGACGGCGTTCACGCGGATCTTCTTCGGCGCCAGGTCGACGGCGAGCGCGCGCGTGAACGCGTTGAGCGCGCCCTTCGTCGCCGCGTACGCGGCGTGACCCGGAGACCCCGCGCCGCCGTGGATCGAGCTCACGCTCACGATCGAGCCGCCGCGTCGCTCAAGGTGCGGCGTGGCCTGCTGCGCGCAGAAGTACGCCGCGCGGACGTTCACGTCGAAAAGCTCGTCGTACTCGGGTTCGGTCAGGGTGGCCGGATCGCCGGACTTCGTCACTCCGGAGTTGTTCACGAGCACGTCGAGGCCGCCGAGCTCCGCCGCGGCCTCGTCGACAACACGCCGGCAGTCAGCGACCCGCGCAAGGTCCCCGCGCAGGATCATCGCGCGACCGCCAGCCGAGGTGATCTCCATGCAGACGTCGCGCGCGCCCTCGCCGCTGTGCGCGTAATGGATCGCGACCGACGCGCCTTGCAGCGCGAGCTCGCGCGCGATGCCCTGGCCGATGCCGGTCCCGGCCCCGGTCACTAGGGCACGGCGTCCTTCTAGTGCGCGGGGGGCCGGGGGGGCGGAGCCCCCTCGATCGCTCACACGCGCTCCCGCTCGCGGCCGCGCAGGTGCCACCGGTCACCGAAGAGGTTGAGGTGGATCGGCTTGCGCGGGTGCGCGGCGATCACATCCTCGTCGAGCGTGACGCCGAGACCGGGTCCCGAAGGCAGCGGGAAGGCGCCATCGGCGACGGCGGGAATACCCCGCGCGGCTTCGCTCACGAACGGATCGACGAAGTCGTTGAAGTGCTCGAGGATCTTGAAGTTGGGCGTCGCGGCCGCGAGGTGGAGCGCGGCCGCGGTCGACACCGGACCGCCCACGTTGTGTGGCGCGACCATCACGTCGTACGACTCGGCCCAGGTCGCGAGCTTCCGCGTCTCGGTGATCCCGCCCATCATCGTGAGGTCCGGCTGGATCACGTCCGCGGCCTGCAGCTCGAAGAGCTCGCGGAATTCGTGTCGCACGTGAATGCGTTCGCCGGTCGCGACCGGGACGTTCACGTGTCGCTCCACTTTCACGAGCGAACGGATGTTGTCCGGGGGGACCGGCTCCTCGATCCATCCCGGGCGATAGGGCTCGAGCTCGCGCGCGATGGCGATCGCTTGCGCCGGCGTGAAGCGGCCGTGCATCTCGACAAAGACCTCGCCGTCGGGGCCGACGCCTTCACGCGCCGCCTCCACCAGCGCGATCGCGCGGCGGAGCTCCGCTTGCGGAAGCTCCTGCCACGCCGTGCCAAAGGGGTCGAGCTTCACGGCGCGGTACCCCTTCGCGAGCACCGCGCGCGCCGCGTCGCGGATGTCGTTCGGCGTGCGCTCGACCGTGTACCAGCCGTTCGCATACGTGGGAATCCGGTCGCGAATCGGGCCCCCGAGGAGCTGATAGATAGGTAGGCCCAGCGCCTTCCCGACGATGTCCCAACAGGCCATGTCGATCACGGCCAGCGCGGACATCGCGATCTGCCCCGCGCGCGCGTAATCGTCGCGGATCATCCTGCGCGCGAGCGCCTCGAACGCGAAGGGGTCGGCGCCGATCACGTGCGTCGGCACGGCCTCGTCGAGGTACCCGAGGAGCGCGCTGGTGTGGTTGATCATCCGCACCTCGCCAACACCTTCGATGCCGTCGTCAGTACGCACGACGACGAAGGTGAGGTTGCGCCACGCGGCGCCAAGGACGAGCGAACGGACCTCGGTGATCTTCATCCCTTGATCCCCGTCGTGACGATCCCTCGGATGATGAAACGCTGCGCGAAGGCGAAGAGGAGGATCAAGGGCAGGACGTAGAGGACGACTCCCGCCATCGTCACGGTTTGCCACGGGTTTCCGTGCGGATCCGAGTACGCACTCGCCATGCGGACCGCGAGCGTGGTGTTCTCCTGATGCAGCAACAGCGAGGGGTAGAGGTAGTCGCCCCAAGGCCATAGGAACATGAAGATCCCCGTCGCCGCGATGGCCGGACCCGCGTTCGGCAGATAGATCTGGAAGAAGATGCGCAGCGGTCCCGCACCGTCCACCTCCGCCGCGTCGTCGAGCTCTCGCGGGAAGCTCGCGAAGAACTGCCGGAAGAGGAAGATCGCGAACGGACTGCCTCCGAGGGCCCAGAGGATCCAGGGCCAGTACGTGTTGGTGAGGCCGAGCCGCGCGAAGAGGACGAACTGCGGGACGAACTGCACGAAGGTCGGAACGATCAGCAGCGCGAGAACGAGAATGAAGAGCTGATTGCGCCCGGGCGCGCGATGTCGCGCGAATCCGTAGCCGACGAGCGCGCTCACGAATACCACGATCAGCGCGTATGCGCCGCTCAAGACGAGCGAGTTGCCGGCGAACCGCCAGAAGTCCGCCAGCGTCACCGCGAGCTGGTAATTCACCCATTGCGGCTCGGGCGGGACGATCACGACGGGCGACGAGTTGTACTCGGACTGCTTCTTGAGCGACGTGACGAGCACCCAGAACAGCGGCAGCGCGAACACGACCGCGGCGAGGACCACCGGGCCGTACCGGAGGCCGGTCTCTTGGACGGAGGCGCGACGCTGTCTCGCGACCGCGACGCTCATGGCTCGACTCCGTAGAAGACCCAGCGCCGGCTCGTCTTGAAGAGGAGCAGCGTGAGGCCGAGAACGACGGCGAAGAGGATCCAGAGGAGTGCCGCCCCGTATCCGAAGAGCTGCTTCACGAAGATCTCGGTGTAGGCGTGCACGACGTAGAGGTAGTTGTCCAGCGGCGGTATCACGCCGGGGTTCATGGCGAGCACGCCCGGCGTGAGCAGCATCGGCTGCACGAGGATCTGGAGCCCGCCGATCAGTCCCATGACGAGGTTGAAGAAGATGACCGGGGTCAGAAGCGGGAGCGTGATGTACCGGTTGACCTGGAAGCGACTCGCGCCGTCGATCATGGCCGCTTCGCGGTACTCGGCCGGGATGCCCTGCAGGCCCGCCAGGAAGATGACCATCCCGCCGCCGGCGGCGCCCCAGATCGTGAAAAGCGCGAGCACGACCGTGGGGTATTCGATGAGCCAGCGGATGTTCGCGTCCGGAGCGACCGTTCCGATCATGGCGTTCAGAAGGCCGCCCGTCGGGTCGACGAAGATCTTCCAGACCCACGCCCCGGCCACGACCGGGATCACCGACGGCAGGTAGAAGATCGTCCGGAAGAGGTTCGATCCGCGAATGGGCTGGTTCACGAGGAGCGCGAGGCCGAGCTGGACGATCAGTGCGACCGGAACGACGGCGCTCATGAGGAGAAGCGTGCGTCCCAGGGCGTGCTGCGCCTCGGTGTCGCCCAGCGCGCGCGTGTAGTTGTCGATCCCGACGAAACGGATGTAGTCGAGGTTGAGACCGTCGTAGTTGGTGAGCGACATAGCGAAGGCACCGGCGAGCGGAAGGGCGCCGAGCAGTACGAACCCGATGAGCCATGGCGAGATGAGCAGGTAGAAGGTCAGCGCGCGGCGAAAGCCACGGCGGCGCCACGTGGCGGGGCGCGGCCAGGCTCGTGGGAGGACGTGCGTCGCGCCCGCCATTAGCCGCCGATGATGCGCTTGCCGTCCGCGATCGCGGTGTTGACCTCCGCCTCGATGTTCTGAACGAACTTGTCGAAGCTGATCGAGCCCTTGAGCGCGGGCTCGAGGTTCTTCTTCCAGCTCGTCGAGAACGTCTCCTCGCCGATATAGGGGTTGAACTGCAGGATGAAGTCGCTCTTCGACAGCTCGCCCTGCAGAACCTTCTGCACCTGCTTCTGGAACGCTGTGTCCTGCGGCATCTGCGCGTACATCGACTTGAGGCCGGGCACGCCCCATCCGCTCTTCGCTCGGTCCTGCGCCGGCTTGCCACCCATGTACTGCTCGAACACAGCCCACGCCGCGTCGGCGTCCTTGGTTTGCGAGGAAACGACCCAGCCCGTCGCGGTCATCGTCGGGTCGCGCCGGACCCCCGACCACGTCGGCGCCGGAAGGAAGACGGTCTTGCCCTTGGTCTTGTCGCTTTCGGCCATCGCACTGAA
>VBGU01000184.1 GCA_005881085.1 Chloroflexota bacterium
CTCGCCCATACGCCCGGCCTTCTGCGATACGGCTCGAAGCCGACGCGCGAGCTCGCGAAAAACGACACGGCCCTCCTCCCCAGGATGCGGCAGCATCTTCGAAGCTTCGAGGATGCGCTCGCGTATCCCCCGAACCAGGTGTTCATCGGTAATCGCACGCCCGAGTCGCTCTGGGATGTGCCCGAACCGTGGTGGGGATACCGCGAGCCCAACGCGAACCCGCGCGGGCCCTTCGGTCAGATCGTGTCCGAGGA
>VBGU01000185.1 GCA_005881085.1 Chloroflexota bacterium
ATCTCGAGCGCGTCGTCCGTCCGGCGACGACGACGAGCGGGTCGGAGGCGGCCCTCGCGCTTGTGGCGGCCGACGGGTCCCAGGTGGGACATGTCGCGCGTGGCTACCCCGACGACTCGAGCCAGACCGCCGACATCCTTCTCGAGAACCTCGCGTGCAAGGCCTCGGGCGCGCTCGCGATCAAGCAGCTTCTCTGTCAGGTGGGCATGGCTCCGACCGAGGTGGAGTACCTCCTTGGTTGCGGCGAAGAGGCCGTGGGCGATCGCTATCAGCGCGGGGGCGGAAGCATCTCGAAGGCCATGGCCGAGATGGCGGGATGCACCCAGGCGACCGGCTCGGACGTGAAGGCGTTCTGCTGCGCTCCGGTGCACGCTCTCGTGCTCGCCGGCGCGCTCGTCCAGAGCGGCATCTACCGGAACGTCGTCGTGGTCGGCGGCGCCTCGCTCGCGAAGCTCGGCATGAAGATGCTGGGACACCTCACCAAGGACATGCCGCTGCTGGAGGACTGCCTCGCCGCGGTCGCGATCCTCGTCGGGCCCGCGGACGGAAGTGGCGTGCGCCTGCGGCTCGATGCCGTCGGCCGCCACACGGTCGTGTCCGGCGGATCGGCGGGCGCGATCTACGAAGCTCTCCTGACGAAGCCCCTCGATCAGCTCGGCCTCCGGATCACCGACGTCGACAAGTACGCCGTCGAGCTGCACAACCCCGAGATCACGGTTCCAGCGGGAAGTGGGAATGTCCCGCGCACGAACTACCGGATCATCGCGGGCCTCGCGGTGATGCGCGGTGAGATCAAGCGCGACGAGGTCGAGGCGTTCGAGCGCACGCACGGCATGCCGGGGTTCGTCCCGACGCAGGGTCACATCCCCGCGGCGCTCCCGTACCTCGCGCACGCGCTGCCGCGCCTCCGCGACGGCTCGCTCCGCAACGCGTTCCTCATCGCGAAGGGCAGCCTCTTCCTCGGGAAGATGACGAACCTGTCCGACGGCATGTCCATCCTCGTGGACCGCGCCGTCTGAGCCGCCCGGCCGTCCGCGCGTCTTCGCGCGACGACGCGCTGGTCGCCCGTCTTGTCCCCGTGCTCGACGCGCTGTTCCCGGGAGTGGCCGAGGCCGGCGCCGTCGGCTATCTCACGCGGAGGCTCGCGCGGTCGTCATCAGAGGAGCGCGCGCGTCTTCGTAAGACGGGCTTCGTGCTCGCGGGTGCGGCTCGCGCGCGCTACGGGCGGGCGATCGCCAGCCTCGATCGCCCGGAGATCGACGGCCTCGTCACGGCGCTGAGGGAGCACGGCGGCGATGCGGCCACGTTCTGGTTCCTGCGCTCGCTGGCTCTCGAGGCCGCGCTCGCGCATCCGATTCACGGCGGCAACAAGAACGGATGGGGCTGGCGCCTCGTCGGCGCGGTAGGGGATCCGCAGCCGCGTGGGTTCACCCCACTCGAGGTGGCGACTGCGGCGCCGGTGTCACGAAAGGCGGCGGCGCCGGCACGATGGAACGCAGGGCTCGTGGCGAAGGGCAGCGCGCGGACCGACGACGCGGACGTATGCGTCGTGGGCCTCGGTGCCGCCGGTGGCGTTATCGCGGCCGAGCTCGCCGAGGCGGGCCTGCGCGTCATCGCGCTCGAGGCGGGTCCGTCGTCGGTGCGCGCGAGCACCGACGAGCGCGAGTTCAATGTCGGCCGCGCGCTTTTTTGGACAGAGACGGAAACGCTCGTCGTGAACGACGGGCCGCCGAAGCGCGGCGCATGGCTCGCTCGCAACATCGGCGTAGGCGGGCCGCTTCATTGGACCACGATCACGTACCGTCTCCATCCCTCGGATTTCCGTGTGCGCTCCGAGGTCGGCGCCATCCCCGGGACGAGCCTCGCCGATTGGCCGACCAGCTACGCGGAGCTCGAGCCTTTCTACGCGCGCGCTGAGTTCGAGATCGGCGTCGCCGGGCACGCGGGCGGCAATCCGTACGAAGGCGCACGCAGCGCGCCGTTTCCCTTCGCGCCGGTGCCCCCGTCGCGCGCAGCCACGCTCTTCGCCGACGCGGCGCGGCGGCTCGGCCACACGCCGTACCCGACCCCTGCCGCGATCGCGACGGAGCGGCGCGGCTCGCGGAGCGCGTGCAACCTCTGTGGTCGCTGCTCTCATTACGAATGCCTGCGGCGCGCCAAAGGCAACACGCGGGACACGGTCCTCGCCCGCGCGGCACGCACCGGCCGGTTGGAGATCCGTGCGGGGTGCCGCGCCGAGCGCGTGTCCGTGGATCCGCGGACCGGCGAAGCGACCGGCGTGCGCTACGTCGGTCCGCGAGGCCGGCGCGAGGTCACGGCGCGCACGGTGGTCCTCGCGACCGGCGCCGCGTACCAGGCTCGTCTCCTCCTGCTTTCAGCCTCGCGAGCGCATCCGCGCGGCCTCGCGAACTCGAGCGGTCTCGTCGGGCGAAACCTGATGTTCCACACGAATGTCATGGCGTGGGGTCTTTTCGACGCGCCGATGTACGCCGACCGCGGGCCGCAGACCGGCACGGCCTTCGACGATCTGGACGAGGATCGGCCGCGAACGCGATACGGCGCTCCGTTCGTGCGCGGCGCCGCGGTCGTGGGCGGCCTCCCGCTCACCTTCGCGGGCGGACCGTTGGCGTTCGCGAACGCCGCCGGTCAGACGGCGCGGTTGCCCGGGGGCGTGCTGCCCTGGGGTGCCGGATTCCGAGATTTCGTCGCTTCGGCGTACTCCCGGCACTTCGCCGCGTTCGCGCTGTGCGAGGACCTTCCGATGGAAGAGAACCGCCTGGAGCTCGATCGGACCATCCGTCTCGCCGACGGCGGGCCAGGGCTTCGCATCCATTACCGGTATCACCCGAACACCATCGCGATGGAAGAGTTCATGGTGATGAAGGTGGCCGAGGTCGTTCGCGAGGCCGGTGCGCGCGAGGTGATCGCGCAGCGCTCGTCCGTGCCCGCGGGGATGTTCGCGGGCCATCACATGGGAACGGCGCGGATGGGGAAGGATCCGCTCGCGAGCGTCGCGGATGCCGACGGGCGCTCCCACGATGTGCCGAACCTCTTCCTTCCGGGAAGCGGTCTCTTCGTGAGTTCTGCCGGCGTCAACCCGACCGGCACGATCTTCGCGCTCGCGTACCGGACCGCCGCGGCCATCGCCAAACAGCACGGCGTTGTCAACAACGCGGCGCTGTCAGCATGAGAAGGACCCTCGCGTTCGCGCGTCACCGCACAATGAGGCGCCACCACGCGCCATAGGAGGAGCTAGGGCGATGCCAGAGGACAAGGTCCGCAAGATCGAGCTGCCGCGATTGGATCCGAAGGAGGTCGGGCTGCTCGTCGTCGACATGCAGAACGGCTTCTGTCATCCGGACGGCGCACGCGCGAAGGCGTTCGGCGTCGACGCGATCGCCATGCCGCGCGCGATCATCCCGAACGTCACCGACATGATGCGGATGTGCCGCTCCGCCGGCGTGCGCATCACGCTCACGCGCCAGGTCCATTACCCGGACGATCAAGCGCGCAAGCGCCGGCGCATCCCGTCGCACCTCGATCGTCGTGGCGTGAAGCTCGAGCTCTGCTGGCGCGGCACCTGGGACTCCGAGCTCATCGACGAGATCAAGGCGGAGGTGCGGCCGGAGGACGACGTCATCATCAAGCACCGGGCGAGCGCGTTCTACAACACGCCGCTCGAGGCCGAGCTGCGCATCAAGGGCATCCAGGTGCTCATCGTGACCGGCACCACGACGTCGTTCTGCATCGACTCGACGATCCGCGACGCGTACATGCGCGACTACGACGTGCTCGTGCCCGCCGAATGCGTGTCGGACACGGACCAGGCCGCGCACGACGCCGTGCTCGCGAGCGTCGATCGTTTCCACGGCGTGGTGACGTCGACCGCCGACATCGCGACGGCCCTCGGCGTCGCGGCGCCGGTGCCTGCGTGAGCTCGACGGGCGCGCTCGACCGGATCCTCGAGGGCGCGATCGACATGCACTGCCACTCGGGTCCGTCGCCGTTCCCGCGAAAGATGGACCACGTCGAGGCCGCGCGCCAGGCCGAGTCGGCCGGAATGCGCGCGATCGTCGTGAAATCGCATCACCACCCGACGGTCATGGACGTTCGCGCGATGGCGCCGCAGCTGGCGAAGGTGAAGACGCAGGTCTTCGGCAGCATCGCCCTCAACTCGATGGTCGGCGGGCTCAACCCGTCGGCGGTCGATGTCGCCCTCAAGATGGGCGCGCGCGTCGTGTGGTTCCCGACCATCTCGTCGCGCCACCACCAGGAACACCAGCGGACGCACCCCGGCCTGAAGTTCCCTAAGCCCTCGGTGCCGCTGCGGAAGCCGGATGTGGTCGACATCCTTACGGAGTCCGGCGACCTGCGGCCTGAGCTGCCGGCGATCCTTCAGCAGATCGCCGAGGCGGGCGCCGTGCTCGCCGCCGGTCACATGGCGCCGGATCGCATCCAGATATTGCTCGACGCGGCGCGCAAGGCAGGCGTCACGCGGATGATCGTGAACCACCCCGAGTACGTGATAGAGGCGAGCCGCGATCAGGTCGCGAAGTTCGCAGAGAGCGGCGCGATCATCGAGCACGAGTGCTGCATGTACGACGACGACTCGGAGTTCCACCACTGGAACGTAGCGACGCTGAAGGGGTGGATCGACCTTGTCGGACCCGAGCGCACGAGCATCGGCAGCGATCTCGGTCAGGTCGACAACCCGTCGCCGATGGATTCGTTCAAGAAGATGCTCGGGCAACTGCACGACTGCGGTGTGAGCGAGGGTGACCTGCGCAAGATGGTGCGCGACAACCCGGCGCGGCTCCTCGGTCTGAACTGACGGCCGGCGTCTCGATGCCCGCCGCGCCGACGCCCGCGTCCCGCCTCCGGGAGCGCCTCCGGACCGGCGCGCCGATCGTCGGCACGTTCGTGAAGCTCGCCGCACTC
>VBGU01000186.1 GCA_005881085.1 Chloroflexota bacterium
CGCACCATTGCGCGCAGCTGCTCGGTGCACGTTCCTGTCCCGTACGTGATGGCTCGTATCTCGCCCAGGACCTGATCTGCTCGCCCCTCGAACAGTCGAACGAGTAGTTCCTCCTTCGAGGAGACGTAGTAGTAGAGGCTGCCCTTGTAGAGGCCCACGGCATCCGCGATGTTCTGCATCGAGGCTGCGTGATAACCCTTCTGGCGGAAGATGCGGAGCGCCGCTGCGCGGATGGATTTCTCGCGCTCGGCGGACCGACGCTGCCGCCGCCGCCCGAGGGTAGGCGCGCCCACCCTCCCCACCAGCCGTGCCATGGGCGGGGACGATATACCAAACGACCGTTCGGTAGAAACGGGGCGTAGCCTCTCGCAGTGAGCGATCGGGGGGCGATGCTGAACGCGGCCGGCGAGAGTGTCGCTGTCGAGCCGATTGCCTTCGATGATCTCGGGGACGACGAGATCCTCGTCCGCCTGGCCGCGAGCGGCGTCTGCCACACCGATCTCCACGTCAAGATCACGAACGGCTGGGGCATGCCCTTCCCGATCCTCCTCGGTCACGAAGGCGCCGGCGTCGTCGAGCACGTCGGGCGCGCGGTTACCTCCGTGCGGCCGGATGACCGGGTCGTCATCTCGTGGCGCGTCCCCTGTGGCGCATGCGCGATCTGCCGACGCGGTGATCCGGTCCTCTGCCAGACCCAAAGGGTTGCCCAGCCCCGCGTCCGCCGTGCGCGCGATGGACAGCATCTCGCCCGCGTCCTCGCGACCGGTACCTTCGCTACCCGCACGGTCGTTCATGCCGCCCAGGCCATCCCGGTGCCGCGCGCGATTCCGCTCGACAAGGCCTGTCTGATCGCCTGCGGCGTCGCGACGGGAGTGGGCGCCGCACTGAACACGGCGAAGATCCGCGGAGGGTCGCGCGTCGCGATCATCGGCTGCGGCGCTGTGGGCCTGTCCGTCGTACAGGGCGCGCGTATCGCAGGCGCCGAACGGATCGTCGCCGTCGACCTCACGCCACAGAAGCTCGAGTGGGCTCGCCAGTTCGGCGCGACGGACGCGGTCGACGCGCGGACCGGCGATCCCGTCGCAGCGGCTCGTGCGGCTGCCGGCGGACCTCTCGATTACGCGTTCGAGGTCGTAGGCCTTCCCGCGACGGTTGCACAGGCCGTCGGCATGGTCGGGTACGGCGGAACTGTGGTGATCGTCGGCGTCCCACCGACAGACTCGACGGTCACGCTGCCGCTCGCGCGGGGCGGTCTCTTCAACAAGAAGGTCACCCTCACATCGTGCAGCGGCGGCGACATGGTCCCGTCCGAATTCTTCCCGCGCCTCATGCGCTGGTATCTGGACGGCACGCTGCGGCTTGACGAAATGGTCACGCGCGAGATCGGACTTGACGACGTGGAAGACGCCTTCGCCGCGATGACCAGCGGGACCGTGATTCGCTCGGTGATTCGACTCTAGCGTCGCCCGCAGACAACGGATCTGTGCCTGGGTGTCCAGATTCTTCAGACCATTGCTCTACCAACTGAGCTACCTCGGCGAACGGCGCTCGGCTGGTCCGCGCCACTAACTATTGTTCCTTGTTCGCGCGCACTTCGCCAGAGGAGTTGCCGGCGAAATGAAGAAAATCATCAATGACCCCAATGCCTTCGTCGACGAAGCGCTCGATGGGATTCTTGCCGCTCATCCAACGATGCTGAAAGCGGTCTCGGAGGACCGACGCGCGATCGCGCGCGCCGATGCGCCTATCAAGGGCCATGTCGGCATCGTGACCGGTGGTGGCTCGGGCCACCTCCCGTTGTTCCTGGGCTACGTCGGGACGGGCCTCTGCACCGCAGTCGCGGTCGGGAACGTGTTCTCCTCGCCGTCGCCCGAGCAGATCCTCGCCGCGACGCGAGCGGCCCACGGCGGCACAGGCGTTCTCTACGTCTACGGGAATTACGGCGGCGACGTCATGAACTTCAACCTCGCCGGCGAGCTCGCAGCCGGTGAGATCGAGACGGACACCGTCGTCGGCGTCGACGATGTCGCGTCCGCGCCCTCCGCACGTTCGTCCGAGCGGCGCGGCGTCGCGGGACTCTTCTTCGCATACAAGTGCGCGGGAGCGATGGCCGAGAGAGGCGCCTCCCTCGCGGACGTCGCGGCCGCCGCTCGGTCCGCGGTGGCGAGCCGATCCTTCCGGCCGCCGGCAAGCCCACGTTCGAGCTCGGGCCCGATGAGATGGAGATCGGGATCGGCATACACGGAGAGCGCGGCGTCCGGCGCGGCCGGCTGGAGAGCGCGGATCAGATCGCAACAGACCTCCTGGAAAACATCGCCGCCGACTTTCCGCTCTCCCGTGGGGACCAGGTCGCCGTGCTGGTGAACGGACTCGGGGCGACGCCACTCGAGGAGCTCTACGTCCTGTACCGACACGTGCGGCGGGATCTGGACGGGATGGGCGTCGGCGTGCGGCGAACCTACGTCGGCGAATTCGCGACGAGCCTCGAGATGGCGGGCGCCTCGCTGAGCGTGATGCGCCTTGACGATCGCCTCGCGCGGCTGCTCGACGCACCGGCTCGATCGCCCTTCTTTCGACAGTGACCGGCGCCGAGCTGCGTGTCCTTCTCGACCGAGCGCTCGAGGTCGTGGGGAAGAAGGAGGACGAGCTCCGCGACCTCGACAGCGCGATCGGCGACGGCGACCTTGGGATCACCGTGAGCCGCGGCGCCGAGGCCGCGCGAAAGTCGATCGCGGCGCTGCCTCCGGGGTCGACGCCATCTGAAATCATCCGAGCGGTCGCCGCCGCGATCGCCAGCGCGAATCCTTCGAGCTTTGCCGCGCTCGTCGCGACGGGTCTGCTCGCGGCGTCACGATCGGTCTCCGGAAGCGAGTCGCTGACCACCGGCGATGTCTTGACGATGGCGCAGCAGGCGGTGTCCGCGATCGCAAAGCGGGGAAGGGCGGAGGTCGGCGACAAGACGGTCCTCGACGCGCTCGTGCCGAGCATCGCCGCCCTCGAAGCGAATACACCGGACGGCGCCCTCGAAGCGATGATCGTCGCGGCGCGCAAGGGGATCGAAGACACGGCTCCGCTGGTGTCGCGCAAAGGGCGCGCGGCGTGGCTCGGTGAACGAACGATCGGCCATCCCGACCCTGGCGCGATGGCGTACCTGCGGTTTCTCGAAGCGCTTCAGGAGGCCCGGCCGCGACCTTAGGTCTTGCGCTCCATCTGCACGCCCGTGCCGGCAAAGCACATGACGAACTTGAGCGTCTTGTCACCGGTGTTGCGAATGCTGTGGAACCCCTCGGCCGGCGACATGACGCAGAACGATCCCGCGCGGATCGGACTCATCTGGTCGCCGACGCGCACCTCGCCCTGCCCCTCGAGGACGAAGAAGCCCTCCTCGACGTAGCGGTCGTCGACCTTGTGCCGATGCACCGGGATCTCCTTTCCGGGATCGATCTCTGCGGCGCCGAACGTCAGCTGCGCCGATCCCTCCGCCGCATCGAAGTAGATCGCACGCCGAACGCCAGGGACCACGTCGCCGAGCGCCTTGTCGGCACGATTGGTTACACGCATTCGGCGAAGAACCGCTGGGCCGCCGCGACGCCGATGCCGAGCTCGATCTCTTGGCCCGAATACTTCAAGGCGAGCTCGGTACCGGCGAGCGTCGCGAGAACCTCGAGCTCGTTCAGCGATCCGAGATGGCCGATGCGGAACACGCGGCCGCGAAGCTGACCGAGGCCAACGCCCAGCGCGAGGTTCAACCGCTCGGCCGCCACCTTCACGACTTTGTTGGAATCGACCTTGTCGACGACGACCGCGGTGAGCGAGTTCGACGCGCGAGCGGCCTCGCTTGCGAGCAAAGGCAGCCCCCACGCGCGCACCGCATCCCGCGTCGCCTGAGCAAGACGGCCGTGACGTGCGAGAACGTTGTCGAGCCCTTCTTCGAGCAGCATGCGCAGCGCCTCCCGAAGTCCGAAGAGCAGGAGGGTCGCGGGCGTGTATGGAAAGAACCCCTGCTGCATGTCGCGGATCACCGGACGCCAATCGTAGAAGTATCTCGGCGCTCGATTCTTCTCGGCGGCCGCGAGCGCTCTTGGCCCGACGCAGAGAATTGCGCCGCCTGGCGGCAGCATGAGTCCCTTCTGCGTGCCGGTGAGCGCGACATCGACACGCCACTCATCCATCCGGAAATCTATGGACCCAAGCGAGCTGACGACATCGACGAGAAGAAGTGGATCGTGGCCGGTGCGATCGATGCCACGCCGGACGGCGACAAGATCCGTCGTTACTCCGGTGGAGGTTTCGTTGTGGACGACGAGGACCGCGCGGTGCTCGGGCCCCAGGTTCGCTTCGATATCCGACTCTGTGACCGCGTCGCCCCAGCGGAGCTTGATCTCGTCAACCTGCATACCCAGCTGTCGCGCCGCTTCCGCATAAAGACGAGCGAAGTGACCGTTCTCGAAGCTCAACACGCGCTCGC
Source organism: Chloroflexota bacterium (assembly GCA_005881085.1). Taxonomy (GTDB): domain Bacteria; phylum Chloroflexota; class Limnocylindria; order P2-11E; family P2-11E; genus 3-1-20CM-2-70-9. The sequence continues at coordinate 4,469 of VBGU01000186.1, forward strand.
CGGGGCTGAGAGTGTTGACGAGGGACGCCTCCCAGGCGCCGGTTCCACTCCCAGAGAAGATCGCCGGTTCGCCCTGTTCAGACTTGAAGATGCTGCGCAGGCCCGTCCGGATCTCGCCGACGAGGCTCGGCATTTCCGGTCCGCGGTGATCCGGGACAGGTCGAGCCATCGCTCGGAGGACTCGCTCCGGCACATTCGTCGGACCCGGGATTTGCAGAAAGTGCCGACCGGATGTCATGTCGGCGCCACTCTAGCCGCGGTGGGCAACGCTGGACTCGAACCAGCGACCTTCTCCGTGTAAAGGAGACGCTCTAACCAGCTGAGCTAGTTGCCCGATCGAGCGTAAGTATGAGGCGAGCGTGCCGCTAGGACGCGGTGAGCCAGGGCACCGTGGGCAGCGGAAAGAGCCGTACGTTCCGGCCCGCGACGACGAGCGCGTCCGCGATGCCCTCGAGACGCCCGACCTGCATCGCGAAGTAGTCGAGACGCTCGGCTTCGCGCTCTTCCTCCGGCCACGTCGCGCCGCTGCGCCGCGCGATGAGATGCCAGAGCTGAAAGTAATCGCGCGATAGATCGTCGGCGCGCTCGGTGAGCTGGAGGTCGTAGCGGCACTGCGCGAGACGACTCATCGCGATCTCGAACGAGCCTAGCCGCCCGAGGGCGGCGAGGAAGTCGGCACGCAGGCGGCGGATCTCCTCGCTCGCTGGATCCGCTCGCGAGCGGCGGTAGCCCCGCCCGCGGGCCTTCGCGTGGATCGTCAGTTCACGGTGGCGCTCGTCGAGCCGCTGCCGAAAGCGCTCGCTCCGCACCGCCGTGGTCGTCCAGACGACTGGTGCACGAGGGGGCATGTCGTTGCCGATTATCCTGCGGGCAGGATGGGCGACAAGACCTTTTTCTCCCACGCGTGATGTGAGAAAATGAATGACTCTGGTCTCATACGAGACCTCCTCTCTTCTACCCGCACGATCGCCGTGTTCGGGTACTCGCCGCGCCCCGACCGACCAAGCAATTCGGTCTCACGCACGCTGCGGGCACACGGCTATCGCGTGATCCCGGTCAACCCGGCATTACGTGGCGACATCGTCGAGGGCGAGCGCTCGTACGGGCGACTGGTCGACATTCCAAAAGACGCGAACCTCGGTTTCGTCGACGTCTTTCGACGCGGCGAATATTTGGACGGCGTCGTGGACGACGCGATCGCGGCCGGCATCAAGGCGATGTGGTTCCAGCTCGCTCTCGGCAATGTCGCGGCGGCGGAGCGGGCGGAGGCGGCGGGCTTGCGGGTGGTCTGGGACCGGTGCACCGCGATCGAGCTGAGGCGTTTGGAGCGTTCGGGCTAGATACGGCTTCGCGGCGTGAGCTCGATCTCCTTCGACGGATCTTCACCGGCGGCGACCCGCGCCCAGAAGGGGTCGAGCTCGACACGCGCGTTCGCGGCGCGCACGAGGCCGATCAGCGCGGTGAAGTCTCGAAGCCGGTACGGCTTCGTGTTCACCTTGACCGTCGAGTCGCGCCCGCGTGCGACGAAGAACGGCGCTGAGACACCGGAGTGCGCGCCGGGATAGCGCTTCGCGTCGATGCGCTGCAGCCCACCGAGCGGCACGCGATCCTCCCGCGTGCCGAAGTTCGTCCGGTAGACGAGCTCGCCGTGCTCGACCGCGAGCTTCGTGAAGTAGGCGTAGTTGATGACGATCGCGGCATTCGCGGCAAGCAGGAGTAGCCCAATGATCACCATGGTCGCGTCCCCGCCGCTCGCGCCGAAGACGAGGATGCCGATCCCCGCGAGAGGAAAGAACGTGTACGACGGCCAGAGCAGCGCGAGATTCGGGCGGACCGGGCTCACGCGTCGAGTCTAGAAGCGCGCTCGACCGGGCCGATAAGGAGTCTTCGCTCGACCTCCTGCAGCGCTGCGATCAGACGCGCGTCATCGGGCGACTCGCGCTCGCGCTCTTGGTAGAAGCCGCGCAGGAGGCGCAGCGATTCGCGGATTGGAAGCCGCGCGTACGGGATGTTCGCGCTCTCGCAGGAGATTTGGAACTCGAGCTCGGCCGGCCGAAAGCATTCGCGGCAGACGAAGAAGGTCGCGGGCATGCCATCGACGAGCCGGCGCGACGGATGCGCGTCGGCGGTGATGTCCTCCGCCAGGCAACGCGGGCAACGTGCGATGCGCACCTCTGGACGATAGCCCGTCGCCAAATTGTGCGACGAGTTCGCACAATTTGACGACAGGTTTCGCGTCTTCGTCACCTTCCCACGGCGAGTTGAATGTGTCTTCATACCCGCGTGGGCAAGGGCTGGGCGAAAGGCCTTACGGCGGCAACGGATCCGCGCGTCGCTCGCGCCGCGGCAAGCCATCGCGGGAAGCAATACGTCCGCCGGACGCCGCCGGAACTATGCCGGTGGCCGGTATTCGGCTTGACGACGCTGCCACTCGCCTGGTCGGACGATATGGCGTACATCGTCGGTCTGACCGCAACCGACGGATGTCTCTTCACCGGGCGGCGCGCGATCAATTTCAAATCTGGGGATCGAGCTCTGGTCGAGACCTACCTACGTCTGCTCGGTCGGAAGAATCGCGTCAAGAGTCATCCGACGGCGACGGGCGGCATCGTCTACTACACCCAGTTTCACGACTCGCGGCTCTATGAATGGTTCCGCTCGGTCGGACTCACTCCCCGAAAGAGTTTGACCATC
>VBGU01000152.1 GCA_005881085.1 Chloroflexota bacterium
AGTACCGGCCCGGGCCGCTCGCGGCGAACGTCGTGCTCGTCGACGAGATCAACCGCGCGACGCCGCGTGCGCAGTCGGCGCTCCTCGAGGCGATGCAGGAGCGCCAAGTCACCGTCGACGAGACCACGCATTCCCTGCCGGATCCCTTCATCGTCATCGCGACGCAAAACCCGGTGGAGCTCGAGGGCACGTTCCCGCTTCCCGAGGCGCAGCTCGACCGGTTTCTTTTCCTTTTGAACCTCGGCTACCCCGATGCGGACGATGAGGACACTATTTTGAGAATCCACGGCCCCGCCAACGTCCGTGCCGAGACGCTCGAGCCGATCCTGAGCCCGGCGGAGATCGCGAAGCTGCGCGACGAGGTGCGCGCCGTGCGCGTGGGCGACGCGGTGCGTCGCTACGCCGTCGAGATCGTCAGGGGGACGCGGCGCATCGACGGGGTCGACCTCGGAGCGAGTCCTCGGGCGGCCCTCGCGCTCTATCGCGCCGCCCAGGCGCACGCCGCGATGCGCGGACGCGCGTACGTCCTGCCCGACGACGTGAAGGCGCAGGCGGTCGCGGTCCTCCGCCACCGCCTTTTCCTGAACGCCGATGCCCAGATGCGTGGGCGCACGACGACCGCGATCGTCGCCGAGGTATTGGCGCGCACGCCGGTCCCCGCGGAGGATGTCGCCGCGACGGTCGGCTGAACCGATGGAGACGCATCCGCTCGACGCGCGAACCGGTCGATTCCCCTGGCAAGCCGCCGTGCTCTTTGTCGCCGTCGCGGCGATCAGCCGTGCGCCCGCGCTCATCGTTCTCGCGTTCGGCGCGGTGATCACGTGGCTCGTCGTCGAGATCACCGGTCGCCTCGCGCTCGCGGCCGTGGACGCGCGCGTCACCCTCACTCCGGATCGGATCGTCGCCGGCGAGCTTCCGGTCGCCACGGTCGAGATCGTCAACCGCAAACCCGTGCCGCTGCCGTGGCTCGAGGCGCGTCTCTTTCTCGGTGAAGGCGTCGAGCCACCGGATCCCGCGCCCGGCACGCCCCGCGGCTGGATCGACTGTGGCTTCCCCATACGGGGTCGGGAGCGCGTCGTGGTGCGCCTCCCTGTGCGCGTTCCTGCTCGCGGCGCGTACGCGATCGGCCCGCTGCGCCTGCGCGGAGGCGACTGGCTCGGGTTCACGCAGACCGAGCGGACCGTAGCGGTCGCCCCCGAGGTCATCGCGTACCCGGCACCGCTCGCGGTGCGCGACCGCGCGCTCGCGTCGCTTCGCCCTCTCGCAGAGACCGCCACGCGCCGCGGGCTGGTGCCGGACCCGCTTCGTTTTCGCGGCGTCCGGCCGCACCGCCGGGGTGACGCGCGAAAAGAGATCCACTGGAAGGCGTCGGCGCGTCTCCGCGAGCTTCAGACGAAGCTCTACGAGCCGGCGACGAGCCTCGACTCGATCTTCCTCGTCAACGTCGCCTCGTACGAGCAGTACTGGATACAGGCCGACCCTGAGGCCGCGGAGCTCGTCGTCTCCGCTACCGCTGAGCTCGTGCGCCTCGCGGCTGGGGCCGGCAGGCAGGTCGGGCTCGTGACGAACGGCATCGACAACCTCACGCACGAGCGGCCCCGGTCCGCGCTTGGTCGCGGGCCGCGATCGCTCACCCGAAGCCTCGAGATCCTCGCGCGCCTCGGCCCGTACGCCGTGGGCGCGCCGGAGACGGTGTTTCTTCGCGAGCGCGGCCGCCTGCCATGGGGCGCGACGCTCGTGATCGTCACCCCGCGGCTCGGCCAGGGCCTTGCCAACGCGGCGGTCGCGCTTCGTCGCGCGCACCACCGCGTCCTGATCGTCTGCGTGGGCGACATACCCGCCGCACTCGGCGCGCACCTGGTGGTCCACGGCGTGTCGCACGACGTCCTCACTCAAAGGGAGCGAAGTGCGGCGGTCTAGCTCGCGCGCCTTCGCGGCGCTCCTCGCCGCGCGCGCGGTGATGGAGGCGATCGCATTTGCATGTCTTCTCGCGCTCGTGCATATGAGCGGTGGGCTCGAGCCACTCGCGCTGACGCCGACGACGCTCGCGATCATCGGCGGGACGCTCGTCCTCGTCGCGGCGCTTCGGGAGACGGGGTCCGAGGCTCGCGGCACCGCGGTCGTGGCGGCGACGCTTGGCGCGGCGCTGTTGCTCGCGGTGGTGCTGCCGACGCATCCGCTCGATGTGGTGACCTGGGGCGGGCGGATCATCGCGTTCGTCATCCTCGCGGAGGTCTATCTGTGGCGCGTCGTATCGCTCGCGCGCGGTGCGGTGCGCTGGAGCGACGCGCGGAACGGCGTGCCGTTCGGCGCCGTGGCTCTCGCTCTCGCCTCGGTCGCGCCGGTTGCCGTCGACCGCACGCCGCTCGTACCGCTCGCGCTCGTCTTCGTGGCCGCGTCGGCCGTCGCGCTGTCCGTCGCGCGCTCGGCCGAGGAGCTCTCTCTCACGACCGGAAAGGCCGGCCCCGCCCGGCTCTCGTCCGCCAACTCGGTCGTGTTCGCGCTCGGTGTCGGGGCGCTCGTCGCGGCGCTCGCGGCGCCGGCGGTGGATCAGGTCCTCCGCGACCTCGGCGAAGCGCTCTCGCCCGCGTTCGACGAGCTCATCTTCACCCTGCTGCTGCCGCTCGGCTATCTCGCCGCTCTCGTGTACGCGCTCCTCGAACCTCTCCTTCGGCGGGTGAGCTTCTTCTCGCCGAGGCCGTCTCAGCTCCAGCCGACTGACGACCAAGCACTGCTGCGCGAAATCGAACGGACGCGACCGCTCGTCGTCGGGGGATTCGAGATCGTCATTGTGATCGTCGTCATTCTCGTGGCGCTCGTTCTCTTCGAGCGGGCGGTGCGCGAGCGGCGGCTCACGCTCCCGGAGGGCGCTCAGTTGGAGCGCGTCGCCGCCTCGGGCCTCACGCTCGGCGCCACGCTCCGCTCGCTCTTCCCGCGGCGCCCGGCCATCCGGCGTGCGCCCCGCGATGACGGGACGCCCGCGGCCGCGCTCCGGCTCATCTACTGGCGCCTCCTCGCGCTTGCCGACCGCGCGGGCCGGGGCTGGCGGGCCGCCTCGGAAACGCCGTCGGAACACCAGCGCCGCATCACCGGCGCGGATCCACGCTGGGCCGCGGCATCGCCGATCGTGGCCGCGTTCGAGGATTTGCGCTACGGAGAGCAGGTACCGGACGGAGACACCGTTATCCGGGCGCGCGACGCGCTCCGCGCGGTGGAGGCGGCCGTACGGACGTGATCGCGATCGTGGGCCCGACCGCATCCGGCAAGAGCGCGCTCGCCATGCGCGTCGCGGAGCGTGTCGGCGGCGAGATCGTCTCCGCAGATTCGCGTCAGGTCTACCGCACGATGGACATCGGGACGGCGAAGCCGACCGCGGAAGAACGCGCGCGCGTTCGGCATCACCTCATCGACGTGGCCGATCCGGGTGAGCGCTACGACGTCCTCCGCTATCAGCGCGATGGCCGGGCCGCCCTGACGGAGATCCGCGCGCGCGGCCACGTCGCGCTCGTCGCCGGCGGGACCGGCCTCTACGTCCGCGCGCTCCTCGACGGGCTCGACCTCGGCTCGCTTCCGCACGATCCGGACGTGCGCGCGAGTCTGGAATCCGAGGACCCCGCGACCCTGCACGAACGCCTTCGCGCGATCGATCCGGATGCGGCGTCACGGGTCGATCCGCGAAATCGCAGGCGCCTCGCGCGCTACCTCGAAGTCGCGACGATCGCGGGCGGCCCAGTCCGTCGCGGGCGCGGCGCATCCATCGCGGCGCTCCGCATCGGGCTGCGGCCGCCGCGCGAGATCCTCATCGCGGCCATCGAGCGGCGCGTTCGCGAGATGGTCGATGCCGGCGTGCTCGACGAAACGCGCGCTCTCGTGGCTCGGGGGATCGACCCGCGCCTCCCGAGCATGAGCGCGCACGGCTACGTGCACTGGGCCGCTTTCTTACGGCGTGAGATCGACCTCGAGACCGCGATCGCGCTCACGGCCCGCGATGTTCGCGCCTATTCTCGTCGCCAGATGACGTGGTTTCGCCGTGACGCCACGATCCGGTGGTTCGATCCCACGGTGACGGATCCACTGGAAGACATCGTCGCGGCCGCCGCCTGAAGTTCACCGTGATCGCAGTGGCCCATAGCCTTCCGCGTTCGGTTCCCGAATATCGATGACATCTCCCCGATAGGTCGCGACTTTCACGGCGATCCCGAGTCTAGTCTCCGCATCTACGGTGACTCCTTGGCCTTCCTTGCAGCGGCCTGTGCCGCTCTCTCAGCGCCAAAGGGGTTCCGCCGGTGAAAAGCGCATCGATCACCAGGACGCCACCGAACGCCAACGGCACTGCGAAGCCATGTTTTGCGATGAGGTCGTTCACGTGAGGCGAGTCTACGAGCCGAAGATCGCACCGCAGATGACGTGCGACGAGCCGCCCACACCGCGCGGCCGTTCTTTCCAGAGCCGCCTTGACATGACACAAGGCCTCTCGATACCCTTGACATGCCACAAGGAGTGTCGGTTGGATGGCCAAGGAAGTCCGCGAACTGGTCGAGAAGGCGAGGCGCCAAGGATGGCGTGCGGAGCAACTGCCGAATGGTCACTGGAAACTCCTTGCGCCGGATGGGATCGGGATCGTCTGGCTCGCGGGCACGCCAAGCGACCACCGCTGGCGGAAGAACGCGATCTCACGGATGCGGCGCCATGGCTTCAGGGGGTAATCAAATGAGTCAGAGTTACACGGTCGACATCGAGAGCGCACCGCTGGCCAAGAAGGTGACACCGGAGGCGCTGGACGCATATGCGGCCGCCCTCTTCGCTGATCGCAGCATTGCGGGTCCAGCGCCGAGCGCGAACCTGGCAACGAACACTGTCGCACTCAGCACCTCGATCGACGGGCCTTCGCCCGACTACGCGTTCAAGGTCACCGGAACGTCGTTCTTTGACGCCGCCAAGAGTGCCGGCCTCGGCACGCCCACAATCGCAATTTTCAATGTCGAGCTCGACCGCGTAGATCAGGCAGACCGGCGCGAGCTTGTCTCAGGCGGAGAGGTTGCCCGTCGCCTGAAGATCTCGCGTGAGCGCGTACGCCAGTTGAGTGGAAACCCCGCTCGCTTTCCGGCACCAATCGCGACTGTCGGCCGCGATCGTGTGTGGCGCTGGGTCGACGTGGTCGACTGGTATGCCCAGCAGCATCGCCTCGCCTACGGAGAGGATCGGCCGCGGAGCAAGCCAGCGAAGCACGGTCTGAAGAAGGCGGCAAAGAGGCTCGTCGGACGGCCGCTCAGGTAGGGGGTAGGAATGGCTCGCAAGACTGAACCCGTCGATCTGCTCGCCGCGCCGCCGAAGCACTTGGTTCCCGAGGCAAAGGGATGGGAGAACCAGCGCAAGGGCATGGCCGAAGCTGGTCTGACGACCGCGGAGTACGCGTTCGAAGAAACGATTGGGTGATCGAGACGCAGACGCCTCCGGAGCGCGCGTACCTGGTGGGCGTCGAGCTTCCCCGCTCGCGTCTCGACGGTGACGATTCGCTCGATGAGCTCGGGTCGCTCGTCGAAGCGGCCGGCGGCATCGTCGCGGGACGCTCGCTGCAGGCGCGACGGACCCGTGACCCAAACTCGTACGTGGGCAAAGGGAAGGCCGGCGAGATCGGACGCGAGGTATCGCGTTTGCGGGCCGACATCGTCGTGTGCGACGACGAGCTCAAGCCGTCGCAGCAACGCACGCTCGAGGAGATCACGAACGTGGCGGTCGTCGATCGCTCGGCCGTGATCCTCGACATCTTCGCGCTTCACGCACGCTCGCGGGAGGGCCGGATCCAGGTGGAGCTCGCGCAGCTCGAGTACCGGCTGCCGCGACTCACCGGAC
>VBGU01000099.1 GCA_005881085.1 Chloroflexota bacterium
TGCCGCGGACACGGACCATCTGGCCATGCTGCGCACCGGCAGGGACGCGGACCTTCGTTTCCGCGCCCTCGATCGTCGGGACGCTGATCTCGTCGCCGAGCGCCGCCTGCGACGGCGAAAGACGCGCGAGGTGCACGAGGTCGTCACCCTCGCGGCGGAAGAGCTGGTGCTCCTTGAGGCGAATGAGGACGTAGAGGTCGCCGGTGGGTCCGCCGCGCATCCCTGCCTCGCCCTCACCGGCGACGCGCAGCTGCTGCCCGTCATCGATCCCCGCTGGAATGGTCAGCCCGATCTCGCGGTCCTTGCGCTCTCGGCCTTCGCCGCGGCAATGGATGCACTGCTTGTCGACGGTCTTCCCCGCCCCGCCGCAGCGTGGGCAGGTGGAGACGTTCACGAACCGCCCGAACACCGACTGCTGGACCTGGCGGACCTCGCCGCGACCGTTGCATGTGGCGCAGGTCGAGGTGGACGTGCCCGGCTCAGCGCCGTTGCCGTGACATCGCTCGCACGTCTCGAGGCGCGGGACGGTGATGACGCGCTCGCGACCCTGAACGGCGTCGAGGAGGTCGATCTCGATCTCCATGCGCAGGTCGGCGCCACGCATCGGGCCGCGGGCCTCGCGGCGGCGCAGGTCGCCGCCGAAGAAGGTCTCGAAGAGATCGCCGATCCCGAAGTCGCCGAGCCCGCCGGTCGCCGAGCCGAACATGTCGTAGCGCTGGCGGCGCTGCGGGTCGGTGAGCACCTCGTACGCCTCGGTGACCGCCTTGAAGCGCTCGGAGGCGTCGGACGCGCTGTTCACGTCCGGGTGGAACTGGCGCGCCAGCTTCCGGTAGGCGCTCCGAATCTGCTCGTCCGTCGCCGAGCGCGGGACACCGAGGAGGACGTAGTAGTCCGTCTGCGTGGCCATCTCCTGTCATTATCGGGGGACGTGGAGGCCGTTTTCCGCATCGGTGTGCAGTGGCTGCACGTAACGGCCGGCGTTCTATGGATCGGCGGCGGCTTCTACACGATCCTGGTACAGCTCCCGGCGCTGCTCGCAAGCCCGCCGGCCGCGCGGGGCGGCGTCATGCCGAACCTCGTCCCGAGGCAATTGAACTACACCTTCCGAGTCGCCGAGTTCACGATCCTCACCGGAGTGCTCAACCTGTTCGTGTCCGGACGCGCTCAGGAGCTCACGCGGCTCGACACGCGCTGGTCGTGGGCGATCCTCGCGGGGATCATCCTCGCGGTGGGCATCTACGTGGCGAGCCGCGCGACCGTAGCGCGGTGGGCCTATCGGCTCGTGGAGATCGGGCCGCTCGCCGCGGGCGGTGACGCCGCGGCCGCGGCACAGATGCCGTTGCTCGCTGCGCGCATCCGCAACTTTGGATATTTCCAGCTCGCTGTCGGCGCCGTGATCCTTCTTGCGATGGTGACGGCAAGATTCAGCTGAGGTAGCCCGCTCGACCGAGGGCCCCCGCGCGGTGGGGCACCGGCCGGAGGCCGGGGGGTCCGCCGCCGCGTAAAGAGGGTTTCGGTCGAGCGGGCGACCTTCAGGGAACCAGCAGGACCAGCCGGCGTCATATGAGCATTCCCGGCCCTGGGCCGGAGAGGAGGCTGGTATGCGACGGTTCCTCGCTGGCTTTGCCGCGGTCGCCGCGGCACTCATCGCAACGACGCAGCCGGCCGCGGCGTGCGCGGGCCTCATCGGCCCGAACGGCGCGGTCAACCTGCTCCGCACGACGACATTCGCGGGCTACCACAACGGCGTGGAGCACTACGTCACCTCGTTCCAGTTCGCCGGTGGCTCGGGACAGTTCGGGTCGCTCATCCCCTTGCCGGGTGTTCCGGACAAGGTCGAGAAGGGCGGCGCCTGGACGCTCCAACGCCTCATCCGCGAAACCACGCCGATCAAGGGTTTCGACAGCCTGCTCATTCGTTCGGCTATCGCGGCGCCCCAGGGCGCACAGGTCCTCTTGGAAGTCCGCATCGACGCTCTCGACATCACCGTGCTCAAAGGCGGCGGCGCCGAGGTCGGCCAGTGGGCCACCGAGCACGGCTTCCGTCTTCCCCCGGCCGCGCCGGAGGTCCTCGACTTCTACGCGAACCGCAGCCCGATCTTCCTCGCCGCCGTGTTCGACGCCGACGCCGCAAAGGCACGCGGCCAGCGGATCGGTGACGGCACGCCCGTCCACGTGACGATCCCCACCGCGAACCCATGGGTGCCCCTGCGCATCCTCGGTCTCGGTAAGAGCGCCGACGACCGCATCGACGCAGACGTCTACCTGCTCACCGATCAGCGCCCGGCTCTTCTGCCCTACCCGCTCGGCAACGGCATGCGTCTCGACCACAGCGCGGTCGCGACGACCTCGCTCCTCGACGACCTTCGGTCGGACAAGGGCATGGACTGGGTCCCGCAGACGGGATGGCTTTCGAAGATCGCGATCGACGCGTCCGCGAGCCAGCTCACGTACGACCTGGCCGTCGACGCGAAAGGCTCGAGCCCCTCGCGTGTCGCGGCCGGCCTTCAAGCGCCCGCGGGCCAGACCGGCTCCTCGACTGGCGGGCCCGCGAACGATCAGATCGCGCTTATCGGCATCGCTTTGGCCGCCCTCGGCGCGATCTTCCTTCTGCGCAAGTCACAGCCGGTGATCGGGTGATCATCCGGACCCTCGTCGGATTGGCGCTCGCCGTACTCGCGGCGAGCGCCTGCACGACGGCAAGCGCGGCGCAGCTCCCGACGCACGTCGGCATCCGCATCCACTACTCGCACTTTGACCAGACGAAGATCGACGTTCCGATGGGCGTGCCGGTCACGTTCACTTTGATCAACGACGACCCGATCGACCACGAGTGGCTCATCGGCGACGAGGCCTTTCATGCGCGGCACCGCGCCGGGACAGAGGCCGTGCACGGCGACCGTCCGAACGAGATCTCGCTCCCGCCCTTCAGCGTGAGGACGACGACGCTCACCTTCGATAAGCCCGGGCCGCTCACGTTCATCTGCCACTTCCCGCAGCACGAGGCCTACGGGATGGTCGGTGTGGTGATGGTCAAGCCCTAAGCGCGTAGGACTTCCTCGAGACAACTCAGATGTGCGCGCGGGTCCGCCAAGCGATGCTCTCGCGATGCGGGCGTTCATGGCCGCCGCTGCATTCGGGATCATCGCGAGCTCGTGCGGCGCGATGCCCGGCTCGAGCGGTCCGGACGGGCAGTACGACCCCATTCCGTACTTCGCGGGCCGCCAGGTCGGAGACAGGAGCCTAATCGTCTACGACCTCACGGGAGGCACCATCCGGTCCCTACCCCACGAGCCGGGCTACGTCGAGGAAGGCGCGCGGCCGTCACGCGACGGCACGCGGCTGCTCGTACTGCGCCGGAAGCCGATCGAGGCGACAGATCTGCGCTCGATCCCCGACGCGCCGCTCGAGGTCTGGGTGACCGACGCCGAGGGTGAGCGCGGCAGCGCGCTCGTTCGCATCTCGAAGGCCGGCCCCGGCTATTACGGCTGGTATCCGGGCCCTAGCGAGTGGGACTGGTCGGAGTGACCTAGCTTCGCGAGTCCTCTGGCGCGGCTTCGCGCGTTCGAAAGGCCCCGATGAGCTTGAGTTCCGTGAGGCTGACCGGCTCGATCGCTTCCCACTCGTGTCCTGCGCGCGACCCGGCGGCGCAGTAGGCCCACGCGCCGTCGTGGATCGTGACAGGGCTCCCCAACGCCGGTGCAGCGCTCCGACGACCATCGACGTGGACCTTCGCGCGGCACACGAAACGGACGAGATTGGTGTTCATCCCACGCCCCCTACCGGTTACCTGCCGCTTGCTTGTTGAGCATACGTCCAGGCTTCTTAAAGGCAATTGTCGCCGGGCGAAACCAAAAGACGGCGCGGTTTTCACCGCGCCGTCTTCAGCTTTAGCGCACCGCCGCGCTAGTTTTGCTCTTTGAATTCGCCTTCGATCGTGTCGCCGTCGCGCTTCGCGCCGGCCCCGGCGGGCTCGCCCTCAGGCTGCTCGGCGCCGGGCTGACCCGGCTGACCCGGCTGACCCGGCTGCTCCGCCTGCTGCTTGGCCTGCTCCTGCTGGTACATGATCTCGCCGATCTTCGTCGAGGATGTCCGCAGTGCTTCCGTCGCGGACTTGATCCGCTCGACGTCGTCCGTCTTGAGAGCATCGCGTAGCGCCGCGATCTTCTCTTCGACGTCTTTTTTGGTATCGGCTGGGACCTTGTCGCCGAGGTCCTGGAGCGTCTTCTCGATGGAGTAGGCCATCGTGTCGCCCTGGTTCCGGGCTTCGATCTTCTCGCGGTTCCGGCGGTCCTCCTCGGCGTGCATCTCGGCGTCCTTGACGAGGCGCTGGACCTCGTCCTTGGAAAGGCCGCTCGACGCCGTGATTGTGACGTGCTGCTCACGGCCCGTAGCTTTGTCACGCGCCTTCACGTTTACGATGCCGTTCGCGTCGATGTCGAACGTCACCTCGATCTGCGGAATGCCCCGCGGTGCGGGTGCGATCCCGTCGAGGATGAAGCGCGCGAGGCTTTTGTTGTCCCCCGCGAGCTCGCGCTCGCCCTGCGTGACGTGGATCTCCACCTGCGTCTGCGCGTCGGACGCCGTGGTGAAGACCTGCGACTTGGAGGTCGGGATGGTGGTGTTCCGCTCGATGAGCTTGGTGGCGACGCCGCCGAGCGTCTCGATGCCGAGCGAGAGCGGCGTGACGTCGAGGAGGAGGACGTCCTTCACCTCGCCCTTGAGCACGCCGGCCTGGATCGCGGCGCCAACGGCCACGACCTCGTCCGGGTTCACGCTCTGGTTCGGCTGCTTGCCGCCAAAGAGCTTCTTGACGGTCTCGACCACGAGCGGCATCCGCGTCTGGCCGCCGACGAGGACGACCTCGTTGACCTGATCCGGGGTCACTCCGGCGTCCTTCAGTGCCTGCTTCACCGGCCCGGTGGTCTTCTCGACGAGATCTCCGACGAGCTGCTCGAGCTTCGACCGCGTGAGCGTGATGACGAGGTGCTTCGGACCGGCCTGGTCCGCGGTGATGAACGGGAGGTTGATCTCCGTCTGCTGCGTCGAGCTGAGCTCGATCTTGGCCTTCTCCGCCGCCTCCTTGAGACGCTGGAGAGCCATGCGGTCGTTCTTGAGATCGATGCCCTGGTCCTTTTTGAACTCCTCGACGAGCCAATCCATGATCCGCTGGTCGAAGTCGTCTCCACCGAGGTGCGTGTCGCCGTTCGTGGCCTTCACCTCGAAGACGCCTTCACCGAGCTGCAGGACCGAGATGTCGAAGGTTCCACCGCCGAGGTCGTACACGGCGACGAGCTCGTCCTTCTTCTTGTCGAGACCGTATGCGAGCGCCGCGGCGGTGGGCTCGTTGATGATCCGTAGGACCTCGAGACCGGCGATCTGTCCCGCGTCTTTGGTGGCCTGCCGCTGCTGGTCATCGAAGTACGCCGGAACGGTGATGACCGCCTGCGTGACCTTCTCTCCGAGGTAGGCCTCGGAGTCGGTCTTGAGCTTCTGAAGGATCATCGCCGAGACCTCGGGCGGCGTGAGCTTCTGGCCGTTGCCGAGGACGATGAGAACGCCGCCGTTGGGGGCGGGTTCGATCTTGTACGAGACCATCTTCATGGTCCGCTGCACCTCGGGGTCGGTGAACCGCCGGCCCATGAGGCGCTTGACCGAGTAGATGGTGTTGTCGGGGTTCGTGATCGCCTGCCGCTTCGCGACCTGGCCGACCAGACGCTCCCCGTTCTTGGTGAACGCGACGACCGACGGCGTGATCCGCCCGCCCTCCGCGTTCGGGATGATCGTCGGCTCGCCGCCTTCCATGTAAGCAACGGCCGAGTTCGTGGTTCCTAGGTCGATGCCGATGACTTTTGCCATTTCAGTTCTTCTCCTTGCCTTCGCTCCCACTTGAGACGGTGACGAGCGCCGGACGAATTAGCTTGTCGTGTAGGCGGTATGCCTTCTGGTGTTCCGCGATGACCGTTCCCTCGGGCTGGTCCGAAGGAACGTGCGCGACGGCTTCGTGCTGGTAGGGATCGAACTGCGCGCCGATCGAGTCGACGGGCTTCAGGCCCTCCACCTCGAGGATCCCGCGCAGCTTTCGCTCGAGAAGCCACATCCCCTCGACCCACGGCGTGCCTTTGAGCTCCTCGGGGATGGTCGCGAGCGCGCGATCGAACCCGTCGAGCACGTCGAGGATCTTCGAGATGAGGTCCGACTTCGCGAATTTCGCGAACTCCGTGCGCTCCGCCTCGTTGCGCTTTCGGTAGTTCGCGAAGTCCGCCGCCAGCCGCTTCAAATCGTTTGTGAGCTCTTCCGTTTTCTGGTCCTCCGGCGTGGCGGCCGCCGGCTGCTCCGCGCCCGGGCCCTCCGTGTCGACGTTGGCGTGTCCGTTGCCACGGCGCTCGCGCGCGCGTTGCTCGAGCAGCTCCTCCGCTCGGCGAATCTTGTCGTCCATCAACGTCCCTCCATGACTCGAACGAGGTCGCTCATGAGCGACCCCACGTAGCGGACCGCGCCTATCGACCGCGCGTAGTCCATCCGCGTCGGCCCGACGACTCCCACGAAACCGACGACGTCGCGGCTCGCGCCGTAGCGGCCGATCACGAGGCTGCAATCGCGCAGCGACTCGTGCCGGTGCTCGCGACCGATCGTGATGTGCACTTCGCCGTCGCCGAGATCCAGGGGCAGGATCTCCGAGAGCCGCGTGTGGTCCTCGAAGAGGCTCAGCATCGCCCGGCTCCGGTCGCTTTCCGCGAACTCCGGCTGGGCGAGGATGTTCTGAAATCCGTCGACGTAGACCTCGCGAGCGCGAACCGTGTCGTACTCGTCGAGGATCCGCGCCAACGCACCGGTGATGTCGGCCTCGGCGCCCCTTTCGGCCGCGACCGCCTCGTGCACCTTCGTCGCCGTCGCGCCGCCGAGCGATTCCGTCAGCCGGGTCGAGAGCGTTCGCAGCTGCTCGGCCGTTGCGGCCGTCCCGAGCTCGAGGATCTGCTGGCGGACGGCGCCGCCGTCGACGACCGCGACGAGGAGCACGCGGCGCTCCTGGATCGGGACGACTTCGACGTGTCGCAGCGTCGTGCGTTTGCTGGCCGGAGTCGTGACGATCGAGGCTTCGGCGGTCAGGCGCGCCAGGCTCGACGCCGCGACCCGCAGCCACGCCGCGGTGTCCTGGAGCGCCTGCTGGAATTGGTGCGAGACGGTGACCTGCTCCTCAGGACGGAGCGACGGACTCGGCATGAGCGTCTCGATGAAGTACCGGTAGCCAAGGTCGGTGGGTACCCGTCCCGCCGAGGTGTGCGGGTGCGTGAGGAGGCCCGCCTCCTCGAGCGCGGCCAGCTCACCCCGGACCGTCGCCGGCGAAACGTCGAGCTTGTACCCGCGGACGAGCTGTGTCGACGCGACCGGCTCGGCGGTCGCGATGTATTCGCGTATGACCGCGCCGAGCACCTGTCGGGCGCGCGGATCGAGCGCGGGAAATTCGGTGGGATCGGGCTTGTTGGTCAATTAGCACTCTCCTATCGAGAGTGCTAAGAGCCTACCAAGGGTGAGCGTTCGTCGTCAAGGACGTAACGCTCGCCGACTCGCCTGTATCCCTGGCACCCAGCATGCTGCTGTCTCGCGCGACGTAGGGGTGGAGGTTCCAGGCCATGATGTCCGAATTCAAGGCGTGGCTGCTCAAGGCGAATGTCCTCGCGCTGGCTCTCGCGTTCATCATCGGCGTTGCGCTCGCGGCCGTCGTCAACTCACTGGTCAAGGACATCATCATGCCGCCGGTCGGGCTGCTCCTCGGTGGGGTCGATTTCAACAACCTCTTCATCGACCTCTCGGGCAAGCACCCCGCGAGCCTCAAGGCCGCGCAGGACGCGGGCCTGGCGACGATCAACTACGGCGTGTTCATCAACACGGTGATCACGTTCATCGTCGTCGCGTTCGTCGTATTCCTGATCGCGCGGTCGATGATCCCGAAGGCCGCACCGACGAAGTTCTGCCCGTTCTGCGGCGAGGAGATCCTCGCCTCCGCGCAGCGTTGCCGCTACTGCACGAGCCAGTTGACGGCGGGTGCGCGCGCGTAGTTAAGCGGCGGTCGGCGAGAGAAGCGCGCGGACGCGGGAGATGAGATCGTCGAGCTCGAAGGGCTTGGTGACGTAGTCGGCCGCGCCCAGCTCCGTCGCGTAGAGGCGCTCGGACATTCCGAAGATGGCCGTCACGACGATCACCGGAAGGTGCGAGATACGGCCGTCGGCGCGGAGCTCGCGAAGGACGGAGAAGCCGTCGCGCTTGGGCATCATGAGGTCGAGCACCATGACCGACGGCGACAGGTCGTCGACGTCCCGCATGGCCTCGTCGCCGTCGTGGGCGAGCTTGGCGTCGAGGCCGTCGTCCTTGAGCGCGGTCAGCATCACGTCGCCGAGCGCCGGATCGTCCTCAACCACGAGCACGAGCGGACGCTTGCGCGGTGTTGCCACCTAGAAGCGGACCTCCTTCGCGAGCCGGTCGGGGTCCTTGATCGCGATGCGTCTGCGACGGATCGAGATGATCTCGCGGCGCTCGAGGTCGCCCAGCACGCGGTTCACCGACACCCTTGACGCCCCAATGAACGCAGCGAGCTCGTCCTGCGTTAGGGTCAGCTCGTTCCCATCGGTGCCGCTGGAGCGCACGAGGTCGAGCAAGTACTTCGCGACCCGGCTCGGTACGTCCAGGAAGATCAGGTCCTCGACCCGATCGGAGAGCCGGCGAATGGTTCGAGCAAGCGTCTCCAGGACAACGCGAAACGACGCCGGGTGTGATTCGAGATACGCGAGGAAGTCGTCGCCCGCAAGGAGCGCGGCGCGGGTCTCCTCGAGCGCGGTCGCGCTGGCCGACCGGGGACTCCGATCGAAGAGGGCGAGCTCGCCGAAGAACTCGCCGGGCCGCATGATCGCGACCAGTGCCTCCTGGCCGAACTCGCCGGGCAAGGCGATCTTCACCCCGCCCTCGAGGACCATGTACAGGTGGGTCCCGGGGTCGTCCTTCCGGAAGATCATCTCCCCGCGCTTGAAGCTCTTGGTCCGGACGCGGTCGGCGAGCTCGGCAAGCTCGCTGTCTGGGAGCCGCGAAAAGAGCGGAAGGCGACGGAGGTACTCCGACACGCGCTGCTCGGGCATCCGCCGGAGTGTACGTGCGCAACTTGACGCCCCGAGCATCATGAGCGGCCCATGGACGAAGGTAGGGAACAGACACCGGTCGCTGTCGGCGAGGCGTATATCTCGGGCGCGCTGACCGCACTCGACGACGCCTCGCGAACCAAGCTGTTCTACGAAGTCCTCGCAGAGATCGCGGAGGCCGCCGGTCTGCGCGCGTACCTGCCGCATCGGGTGAGCGATCCGGTCGCGGCGGCGCACCTCGATCCACGCGCTGTGTACGAGATCGACCGCGCGCACGTCACGGGCGCCGCGGTCGTCATCGCGTACGCTGGCATCCCCTCGTTCGGGGTCGGTATCGAGGTCGAGCTCGCGCGAGAGCACGCCGTGCCGGTCATCGTCGTCGCGGAGCGGGATCGGCCGATCTCGCGCCTCTTGCTCGGGAATCCTGCGGTCGTCGAGGTCGTGAAGTTCGCGGACCTCGAAGGTCTGCGGCGAGCTCTCGCGGCCGCGCTCGCGGCGGTCGGGTCGGTGACGCGCGAAGGCGCGCGCCCGGTGGTCGCCGACGACGTCGTGGTACAGCGCTTCATCACGAGCCTCGAGCACGCGCGCCGCCTTCCGGCCGTGGAGGTCACAGGGCTCCTGCGGGTGGGCGAGCTCGACGGCGACACCGCCACGGCGATCAGAGATGCCGTCCAGAGCGGCCGGCTCTTCGCGGCAGGTCTCCGCGACCTCGTAGGGCGGTATGCGTTGCGCGGGGCCGACCTCGGCGCCTTCGTGTTGCGCGACGTCCTCGAGCGCTCTCTGTCAGAGACGGCCGGCACGCTCGGGGTGGACCCGCGTGCGGTCCGCCGTCACGTCGCGACCGCGCGCGTCCGCGTTGGACTTCCCGAGGACGCGGCGCCCGATTCGGTCGCACAATGGCTCGTGACCGAGCTCATCGCGCCGCCGACGCGCGCGCTGCAGCTCCATCTCTTTGGGATCACTAACGCTCGCCACTAACGTGGCGAGCGAAGAGGGGGCGCGGGGCGCTACGCGATCCGCTACGCGTCGGGGGGCCCCTGCCCCGCTTCCCCCGCGATAAGGTAGGTAGGTATGGGCAAAGGACAGAAGAAACAGAAAACCAGCGGAAAGCTGGGCTGGCGGAGTAAAAAGGCCAATCACGGGCGAAAGCCCGGGATGGGCCGCGGAAAGCGCAACTGAGAGAGGGCGCGCCACACGGCGCGCCCTCCCCTCTTTCAGAGCCTCAGGCCTCTGTTAGCGGCGCTTCTTGCGGGTCGCGGAGCTGCGGCGCGTCGTTCGCTTCGCGGTCGACCGCCCGGCGGTCTTGCGGCGAGCCGTCGTCTTGCGGCCGCCACGCTTCGCGGTCTTGCGTTTCGCCGTGCTGCGCTTGGCGGTGGCGCGCTTTGCCGTGCTGCGCTTCGCGGTCGCCTTGCGTCGGGGCGTCGCGCGCTTCGCGGTTTTCTTTCGTCCGCCTGCGCTCGTCGTCGCCTTGCGACGCGTGGTCTTGCGACCGCCGCCGCTGGTCGATGAGCCGCTCATCGGCGAGGGCGGGGGTGGCGTGGGGCTCGATGGCAGCGGCGTGGGCCAGACCGAGCCGGGCTCCTTCTGCGCGGACCAATCGGTGCCTTCGTCTTCCTGCATGGTTCCTCCCCAAAAATCGGTGGAGTGTTCGCGTGATGCATATCGAATTCCGGTTTGCATAGCAAGCGCGGGAATCGAGCGCCGCCGTGCTACGGGAGAAGACGGATGAAGACTTCGCTCGCCAGCAGGCGTCCCCGGGCGGTGAGCCGCGCGTGACGACCCCTCACCTGGACGAGGTGTGCCGGCTCGACCTCGCGTAGAGCGGTCCGCACCCGCGTCGCGGCCGTATCTCCGAACCGCGCCGCATACCGCTCGAGATCGAGGCCCGAATCGAGTCGCAGCGCGAGCATGGCGTTCTCGCTCGGTGGATCGGCGTCGGCGTCGATGGCCCGCGCGGACCCGGACTCGACGCGCGCGATGTACGCGCGCAGATCGGCCGGGTTCGCCGAGCGCGCGCCCGCCAGATGGGTGTGCGCGCCGGCGCCCACGCCGAGCCAGTCGCGGTCGCGCCAGTACCCGAGGTTGTGCAGCGAACGCTTTTGGGGCCGCGCCCAGTTCGCGATCTCGTAGTGGCGATAGCCGGCGCGACCGAGCGAGCGCTCCGCGACCCGGTACATACGGGCAATACCGGCGTCGTCGGGCTGTGCCGCGGCGGCCGCAGCGCGCCACCGCTCGAGCACCGGCCACCCGCCGCCTGGCCAGTTCGGGATGGACCCGTCGGGGTCGAGCCGCAGTTCCAGCGGGTAGCAGGACACGTGATCGGGCCCGAGCGCGGCCGCGATGTCGAGATCGCTCTCCCACGCCGCGACTGTCTGCCCCGGCCAGCCGAAGATGAGATCGAGATTGACGTCGAGGCGCGCCTCACGGGCGACGGCGACGGCGGCCCCGCTGTCTTCCGGCTGGTGGGTCCGTCCGAGGGCACGCAGGCCGCTCGCATCGAAGCTCTGCGCGCCGAGCGAGAGGCGCGTGAGGCCGAGCGCGAGCCAGGCGTCGAGGCGTGCCCGGTCGAGCGTCGCCGGATTCGCCTCCAGCGTCACCTCGCGGGGGCGAAACACGAATGCGCGCCGGAGATCGTCGCCGAGGCGCTCGATCTCGGCGGGCTCGAGAAGGCTTGGCGTGCCGCCGCCGAAGAAGAGGGTGCGCACCCGAGGCCGGCCGAGCAGGTCGCCTTCGCGAGCGATTTCGCGGCCAAG
Organism: Chloroflexota bacterium; assembly: GCA_005881085.1. Taxonomy (GTDB): domain Bacteria; phylum Chloroflexota; class Limnocylindria; order P2-11E; family P2-11E; genus 3-1-20CM-2-70-9. The sequence goes on from VBGU01000099.1 coordinate 11,884, forward strand.
CGCCTCGAGGTACCGCCCGCGGAGCGCGGTCGTCGCCGGCGCGGTGGCGAAGTCGCAATACGGGCAGCGCGAGGCGCAGAAGGGAACGTGGACATAGAGGCCGATCCCGCGCGTCACCGCGTCACCCCCAGCGGATTTGGCAGCTCCGCCTCGGAGGAGAGCTCCGCGGTACGCCCGAGATCGATGAGCCACTCGCGCGACTCGTGGACGAAGGCGAGCAGGTGACTTGGCTTCCACTCCGTCTCCGTCACGATCCGCTCCTCGCCGAAGTCGGGGAGCAGGAGCACGTAGGCAGTGGCGCGGTCCACCAGGCGCGCTCCCGAGACGCCGAAACCGCCCATCTGCTCCGCGCCGCCCAGCGCCGTGATGACCGAGACGCGAAGCGGAGCGACGACCTCGGCCAGGCGCGCGTCCAGGCCGGTCGGTTCGACGCCCGCGGCGTGCTGGAGCGCCACCGCGGAGCGCGCCGCGTAAAGCCCTTCGAGCAGGCCACGCGTCTCGCGCGACAGCTTTTCCCACATCGTGGCCGCGTCGTTGTCGGACACCGCACGCAGGAAGGTGGACGCCGCGATCTGCGTCGGGTGCTCGAACTGGATCTTCGGACCCCTCACGTCTCGTCGCCGATCCGGAGCACCGCGAGGAAGGCCTCCTGCGGGATCTCGACCGACCCCACCATCTTCATGCGCTTCTTGCCTTCCTTCTGCTTCTCGAGCAGCTTCCGCTTGCGGGTGATGTCGCCGCCGTAGCACTTCGCGAGCACGTCCTTGCGCTTCGCCTTCACCGTCTCGCTCGCGACGATCTTCCCGCCGATCGCGGCCTGTATGCGCACATCGAACATCTGCTTTGGGATGAGGCCGCGGAGCCTGTTCACGAGGATGCGGCCCGACTGCTGCGCGCGCTCGCGGTGCGTGATGATCGAGAGGGCGTCGACGATGGTGCCCGCGACGAGGATGTCGAGGCGCACGAGATCCGCCGGGCGGTACTCCGCGAACTCATAATCGAGCGACGCGTAGCCGCGTGAGCTCGACTTGAGCTGATCGTAGAAATCGACGATCACGTCGGACAGCGGCATGTCGTACTTCAGCATCGCGCGCGTCGGGTCGACGTAGCTCATGTCCGCGAGCGACGCGCGTTTGGTCTGCGCGAGCTCCATAACCGGACCGACGTGCGTGGTCGGCACGATGACGGTCACCTTCATCCACGGCTCGCGGATCTCGACGATCGTTCCGGGGTCCGGGAGTAGCGCGGGGTTGTCGATCGCGACCTCCGCACCGTTCTGCGTGATCACGCGGTACTCGACGGACGGCGATGTGGCGATGAGGTCGATGTCGTACTCGCGCTCGAGCCGCTCCTGCACGATCTCGAGGTGGAGGAGGCCGAGGAACCCGGCGCGGAATCCGAAGCCCAGAGCCTGGGAGGTCTCCGGCTCGTAGATGAGCGAGGCGTCGTTGAGACGGAGCTTCTCCATCGCGTCCTTGAGGAGCGGGTAGTCCTGCGCGTTGGTGGGATAGAACCCCGCGAAGACCATCGGCTTCGCCGGCCGGTAGCCCGGAAGCGGGTTCGTCGCGGGCCGCGAGGCGAGGGTGAGCGTGTCGCCCACGCGGCAGTCGGCGACCGCCTTGAGGCCGGTCGCGACGTAGCCGGTCTCGCCCGTCTCGAGACGCGGGATGGGCCGCGCGTCGGGAACGAACACGCCAAGCTCGAGCAGCTCGCTCTCGCGCTCGGTCGCGATGAGACGGATGCGGTCGTGTGCGGTGAGCGAGCCGTCGATCACGCGGACGTGCGCGACCACGCCCTTGTACGCGTCGTAGTGCGAGTCGAAGATGAGCGCGCGGAGCGGCGCGTCCACGTCGCCCACCGGCGGCGGGATCCGCTCGACGATCGCGTCGAGCAGCTCGTTCACGCCCGCGCCGGTCTTCCCCGAGACGAGGAGGATCTCCTCGTCGCGGAAGCCGAGCGTCGTGCGGAGCTCCTCGCGGATCACGTCGATGTCGATGTTCGGGAGGTCGATCTTGTTGATGACCGGAATGACCTCGAGGCCCTGCTCCACGGCCAGGTAGGCGTTCGCGAGCGTCTGCGCCTCGATCCCCTGCGACGCGTCGACGAGTAGCACCGCTCCCTCGCACGCCGCGAGGGAGCGGCTCACCTCGTAGGTGAAGTCGACGTGGCCGGGAGTGTCGATGAGATTCAGCTCGTGGTCGCGCCAGGCCATGCGGACCGCGCGCGCCTTGATGGTGATCCCGTGCTCGCGCTCGAGCTCCATCGAATCGAGCATCTGGTCGCGCATCTCGCGGAGCGGCACCGTGCCGGTCGTCTCGAGCAGGCGATCGGACAGGGTCGTCTTGCCGTGGTCCACGTGCGCGATGACGCAGAAGTTGCGGATGCGGGCGAGCTCGGCCATCGCGCTCAGACTAGGGTGAGACGGCCGCGATCACCCTCCGCCGGTCGCGCCCTGGACGTCGCGCCGCTCGAACACCCAGAAGGCGAAGCCGCCAAGGATGAGCGTGTAGACCGCGAGGACGACGAGCGCATGGGTCTGGTCGGGCAGCGCCCCGCCCGCGAGGCCGCCCGAGCCGCCGACCCATCCCGAGATGTTCCGGACGAGGAAGAAATCGGCGATGTTCTGAAACCACGAGAACAGGTTCGAGAACAGCGCGACGATGAGCTGCTCCGCGAAGTAGTAGCCGAGTCCGATCGCCATTCCGGCCGCCGAGGATCGCGCGAACACCGTGACGAAGGTCGTGAGCGCGAGGTACGGGAGGGTCGAGCTCCACGCCTTCCAGAGCGCGAGCCCCGCGTCGGACCATGTCGCCGTGCCTGCGCCCTCGGGCGGCGCGCCGGCGATGGCGGTCGCGATGAGGCTGCTGATCGCGACAGTCGCGAGCGCGGCAACGAGTCCCAGGAACGCGATGACCGCGAGCGTGATGATCTTGGCAGTCAAGTAAGGCCACCGCCCGACGCCTTGCGTGAGCACCGATCGGAGCGTGCCGGCTCCGTAGTCGATCCCGATCGCCGACGCGGTGAGGATCGCGATGAGGATGAGGGCGAGGGTCTGCACGATGCCGAGCGCGGTCGAGACGCTGCCCGGCAGAGTGAAGCCCTGGTACGCGCGTGCGAGCCGTGCCGGCAATGTGGCCGCCTGCTGACGGCACTGTGCCGCGAGTCCCGCGACGACCTGGGCATCGAGATCGGCCGGCTGCCGCGCGGGATCGCCCGAGAGGAGGTCGTTGCACGCGACGGTGCGCGGCGCCCGTCCCTGCTGCTGCTGGAGGGACGCGGGCACGGTGAGCTCTCCGCCGGTCGTCTGAAGATTCCGGTATGAGAAGAACTGACCCCACACCGCGAGCTGAGCGAAGAGAATCGCGAACACCAGAAGGATCCACAGCATCCAGCGCCTGCGCAGCTTGAACCACTCCCACCGTGACAGGTTCGCGACATGACCGATCACGACCGCTCTTTCCCGGTCGCCGGATCCGTCCCGGTGATCTCCATGAAGAATTCCTCCAGCGATCGGTGGACCGGCATGAGCTCATTCACGTAGACCTCGCGCAACGCGAGGGCCCGCGAGATCTCCCACGAGCGGTCCGGAGGGGCCGTGACCATCAGGCCGCCGTCCTGAGGCTCGACGTGCTGCACCCAACGGATCTCGGCGAGCGTCGCGCGGGCTTTCGCATCGTCGGTCGTGCGCAGGCGCAATCCGTCGTGCTGCCGTAGCAGCTCCTGAATGGAGCCCTGAGCGATGAGCTTGCCGCGCGAAAGCACGGCGACGTTGTCGCAAACGAGCTCGGTCTCCGAGAGCAGGTGGCTCGAGAGGACGACGGTCCGTCCACCCTTTCCGAGATCGCGGACGAGCTCGCGGACCTCGACAACACCCGCAGGATCGAGCCCGTTTGTCGGTTCGTCGAGGAAGACGAGCTCCGGGTCCCCGAGAAGCGCGCAGGCGATCCCGAGGCGCTGCTTCATCCCGAGTGAGTAGGTTGCGTACTTGCTGGCGGCGCGCTTTCCGAGGTCGACGAGGTCGAGAAGACGATCCACGTCGGCTGGCGCGCCGCGCCCCCCGATCGCTTGGAAGTAGCGCAGATTCGCCCGCCCCGACAGGTAGGGATAGAACGTGGGCGTCTCGACCATCGCGCCGACACGCCGGAGCGTCGCGGGATGGCGAGCGGGGTCGCCGAATATCCGCGCCTCTCCGGAGGTCGGGTGCACGAGCCCGAGAAGCATGCCCATCGTCGTCGTCTTGCCCGACCCGTTGGGGCCGAGGAATCCGAAGACGCCGCCCCGCGGTACCCGCAGCGTCAGATGGTCGACCGCGACCACATCGCCGTATCGCTTCGTGAGGTCGGTTGTCTCGATCACGTTCCCGTTCTGCGCGGTCACGCCGACCTCCTGATCGCTGCACGGGTCGACGGACGAGCTTCAGACGAAAGGACGCGGAGGAACGCGCGAAGCGACGTCGCGAGAGCTTCCCGCTCGTGCCTGGTCATCCGGTGCAGCGCGTAACCGAGCTGCGCGTTCGATCGGCGTTCGAGCCGCGAGAGGAGCCGCGTCCCTTTCGCCGCGAGCTCGAGCAGAACGGCGCGGCGATCAGAGGGATCTTCCCGGCGGCCAATGTATCCAAGACGAACCAGCCGGTCGCTTAGCGCCGACGCGCTGGCGAGGCTCATGTGGAGGCTTTTGGCCAGATCGCTCACGCGCACCGAGTGCTGCGCGGCAGCGAGCACGAAGAGCGCGCGGAGCTGCGTAAATGTCAGATCGACGTCGCCCCACGCGTCAGGCGACCGGGCGGTGGTGGCGCGCATGCGCGCGACAAGTCCCGCGAGCTCTGCTTCGGTCGTTGCCACATGAATACCCTACGCGGCATTGACTATCGCTGCTGAGTGAATATTCGGTATCAGCTGGAGAAGGAAGCGGAAGGCGCTGAGCTCGTGGCGCGCTTACGGCCCGCGTTTGCGCATGACTCGGGCGCGGACGACCGCGACGATCTCCTGCAGCTCGCCTATCCGGAGCAGGTAGGCCGCGGCGAGATACACGAGCCCGCCGACCGCCGCCGCGAGGATCGTTTGGAGCGCCAGCACGAGCTTGGGAGGGTCGACGAAGAGATCGAACGGCAGGTTCGTGACGCGGATGAACCCGAACATGGCCACGCCCATGAGGAGGCTCGCGCTGAGCTGTTTGAGCGTTTCAACGCCTAGACCGACAAGGCGCAACCGAGCCCGAGACGCGAGCAGGATGAACAGGAGCGCCGCTTCGAGCAGTGTCGCTATCGAGTTCGCGAGCGCAAGACCATTGATGCCCATATTCAGGCCCAGCGCGAGCGTGACGCTGAGGACGACGTTCGACCCGATCGAGATGAGCGTGAGCGCGAGCGGCGTCGTGGTGTCACGCGACGCGAAGTAAACCCTTGCGAGGATCTGCACGAGGGCGTGCCCCGCCAGGCCGAGCGAATAGAAAAGGAAGGCCGCCTGGGTCGCCTC
>VBGU01000100.1:0-17447 GCA_005881085.1 Chloroflexota bacterium
GGTCCGGGAGCGTTTAGACGGCGGTGGCTAGACAGCGAGGGGGCTTCGCCCCCCCGGCCCCCCAGGGCCCGCGCGTGGCCGGCATCGAGCTCGCGGCGGGTGTGGTTCGCGCCGTGGTCGCGCGGGCCGAGGGCGGACGGCTTCGCGTGGTCGGCCGCGGCGAGACGGCACTCGCCGCGGACGCGATCGCCGGGGGCCTGGTCGTCGAGCCCGGCGACGTGACCGGCGCGGTCGCGGCGGCGCTCACGGCGGCGGAGCGCGGCGTTCCCGCCGATCGCACGGTGATCGCGATCGACGGCGACGACGTGCGCACGTACCACGTGAAGACGCCGTTCGACCGAGAGGAGTCGGCGACGCCGATCGTCCGGGCCGAGGCGGATCGCGCGGTACGCGAGGCGCGCGAGGAGGCGGCGCGCGCCGCGCAGACCGCCGTGGCCGACGACCCCGCCCTTCGAGGCGTCGCGACCGCGCGGCTGACCGACGCCGTCGCCGCGCTCGTGCTGGACGGACGGGACCTCGACTCGATCGAGGGATACCACGGCCGCGCCCTCGAGGTGCACACCGACGTTGCGGTCGCGCCGCTCGTCCTCTCGGGCGCCGCCCTTGCGACCGTCGCCGCGCGCCGCCATCCGACCGCCGTGCCCGGCGTCTACGCGTTGGCTCGGCTCGTTGCCGCCTCGGGCATCGCCGACGCGGGCGTCGTCCGTGTCGGCGCGGACGTGACCGCGCTCGCGATCCTGCGCGAGCGCCGGGTCGTCGGCACACGCGTGTTCGGCCTCGGCCGCGATGCCTTCACGGCCCGCGAGGAGACGCGCGACGAAGACGCGCGCGTGTGGGCCGAGATCGTCGCCCTCCCGCTCTCCGACGATGCGCAGCCGCCGGAGCGGTGGCTCTTCGTCGGCGTGCCCGAGGCGCTGCTCGCGCTGCCGAACGCGCTCGCGAAGATCGTCGGCGAGGCGCGTGGAGGCGCGGCGCGCATCGGCCCGCTCACGCCGAGCGTCACGAGCCGTGTCTTCTCCGACGTCCCGCTGAACGCCGAGGATCTCGTCGCCGCGGGCGCGGCGGCGCTCGCGACCGAGGTGTACACGTGACCGTGGAGACGGCACCGGCTCGCCGAACGGTCATCGACCTCGGCGGCGACGCGACGATCCTTGACGCGGCGCGCCGTCTTGACGCGGCCGAGTCGTCGGATGTCGTCCTCGTCGTTCCGTCGGGCGCTCCGCTCACCCGCAACGCGGTCTTCCTCGAGGTGCTCCGGCGCCGCGCCGGAGATCGCCGCATCGTCCTCGTGTCGCCGGAAGCGCGGGCACGGTCCCTCGCCTCGTCGGTGCACATGAAGGCGTTCGCGAGCATCTCCGCGCTCGACCGTCACGAGCTCGACGCGACCGAGCACCTCACCGACGCCCGCCGGGCCGCGATGTCGACGAGAGTGCGTCGGCCCGCCGCGCGCCGCGGAGCCTCGCCGCTTCGCGCGCTCGCGGTGTTCATAAGCCTGGTCACGGCGGCGGGGATCCTGCTCGCCGTCGTTGGTCCGTCCGCGACGATCGTCATCGCCGCGACCCCGACGCCGCTCGGCCCGTTCGAATACGACCTCCGCGCCGGACCGAATGGCGGAGACATACGGGCCGACACGATGTTCGAGCCCAACCTCATCGCCAAGACCACCGGCACGGCGACCGGGACCAAGCCCGACGAGACGAAGGCGACCGGGCAGGAGCTTTTCAAGAACCTCACGACGAATGAGATTCGCGTTCCAATCGGCACGCTCGTGCAGACCAGCGACAGCCCGCCGGTCCGTTTCCTGACAACGGAGGAGAAGATCCTTCCGCGAAGCACCATCCTTCCGCCCACGATCGGCACGGCGCTGATCAACATCCAGGCGATCGACGTGGGACCGAAGGGCAACGTCGCCCCGGACAAGATCACGCGAAGCGGGAGCGGCGAGGTCCTCGTCACGAACCCGTCCCCGACGACGGGCGGCAAGGCCGACCAGATACCGGTCGTGACCCAAGCGGACTACGACAAAGCGGTCAGCCAGTCCGATAGCGACATGAAATCGAAAGCCGAACAGCGGACCGCCGAGTGGAAGGCCGGAGCTCCGAAGGGAACGAACGTGTACGGCTTCGTGTTGAAGCGCACCGGGGTGATGACTCCGGCAAGCGACGTTGTCGGCAAAGAGCTGACCAAGGACAAGCCGACATTTGAGATCACGGTGACCGGAAGCGCGACGGCTTATGCCGTGATCGACAAGGAACCGACGAGGACCGCGATCGCGAAGCTCAAGGACGAGGTCGCATCGGACATGGATCTCGACCAGACGAGCGCGGTAGTGAACGAGGTGATCGGCGCGTCCGTCCAGGACGACGGCGTGCACTGGCGCGTTCGCGCGCAGGGCCAACAGAAGCGGAAGCCGAATACGCCGCAGATGACGGCAGCCCTCGCCGGGCGTGAGTACGAGGCGGTCGGGCCGCTCGCACAACAGCTCGGGTTCCAGCTTCGGAGCATCACGCCATGGCCGGAATGGTGGCCGCGTCTTCCCGTTCTCGACTCGCGGATCACGATCGTGGTCGAGTCGCTGCCCCCGTCAGCGAGCTCGCCCTAACGGTGCGATACCTGGCGCTTGACGTCGGCGATCGCCGCATCGGCCTCGCCGTTGGCGATGACGCGCACGGCCTCTCGCGACCACTCCCGACCCTCGTCCGACGAAGCGTCGTCAAGGATCTCGCGGAGATCGAACGGATCGCGCGTGAAGAGTCGGTCGATGCGCTCGTTATCGGGCTTCCTCTGACCCTGGCCGGCGACGAAGGCCACCAGGCCGAGCGCGTGCGGCGCTTCGCCACCGCGTCCGAGAAGCTCGGACTTCCGGTGCGGCTCTACGACGAGCGCCATACATCGACCGAGGCGGAACTCCGCGGCGCGCGCGACCTCGATGCCGGCGCGGCGACGATCCTCCTCGAAGATTTCCTCGCGCAGCGTGCTCGCTGATGGGGATCCGCGCCGCGCGCCCGGCGCAGCGACGCTCCGCGACCGGTCCCTTCATCTTCGTTCTGCTCATCGTGGGTCTGCTGGTCGGCGGCTTCGTCTTCGGACGTTCCATCGCCGAGGACGCGATCGTCGCACAGGTACAGGAGCACGACACGCTCCTCAAGCAATCCATAATTCGCGGACTCGTAGCGGATCGCGTCGGCGCGGAGCCCGATCTCGCCAAGGACCCGAACGCCGAATCGCGGACCTTCGTGATCTCTCGCGGCGAGACGGCGGGCTCGATCGCGCAGCGCCTTCAGCAGGCGGGCTTCATCCGATCCGCGCTCGCGTTCTCCTACCTTCTGTACGACACCGGCCGCGAGACGTCGCTCCAGTCCGGGACGTACACGATCTCGGCGGCGCTCACGCCACGCGAGCTCGCGCGCGTCTTCGAGAAAGCCCCCAGCGAGCAGGCGGTGCTGCGGATCATCGAGGGCTGGCGGCTGAGCGAGACAGCGGCCGCGGTGAACAAGGCGTTCCCCTCAATTTCGGCGGACGACTTCATGAAAGCGGCGGTGGTGGGCCAGCGCCAGAACACGGTGCTCGCGGGTGTACCCGCGGACACGTCGCTCGAAGGCTTTCTCTTCCCGGACACGTACTTCTTCAAACCGAGCGCGACCGCGACGCAGATCGTCGACACCTTGCTCGATCAGTTCGAGCTGCGGGTGGGGCAGACCCTTCGGCAGGCCGCCGTGGATCGCAAGACGACGATCTACGACATCGTGAAGCTCGGCTCGATCGTCGAGCGAGAAGCTCGCGACCGGAAGGAGAGCGCGACCATCGCTGGCGTCTACACGAACCGGCTCGATATCGGGATGAAGCTCGATGCCGACCCGACCGTCCAGTACGCGCTCGGCGACTGGAAGGAGCTCAGCCTCGCCGACCTCGAGGTCGACTCGCCGTACAACACCTACCGCGTCGCGGGCCTCCCGCCCAGTCCGATCTGCAGTCCGGGCGCGGTGGCGCTCGAAGGCGCGGCGAAGCCAGAGCGGAACCCGTACTTCTACTTCGTCGCGAAGAACGACGGCACCGGGGATCACGCGTTCGCGAAGACGATCGAGGAGCACGAGGCGAATCGGATTAAGTACGGAAATAAGTGAGGAGCGGCTTTGCCGCGACGAACGAATCCACCAGCCCTGAGCGTGTCTCGGCGAAGCCGAGATTGAGCGAATACGGGAATAAGTAGCCCGTGAGTCAGGTCTGGCTCATCGGCCGTCCGGTCGCGCACTCGCTCTCGCCCGCGATGCACAACGCCGCGTTCGCGAAGCTCGGGTTGCCGCATCGCTATGAGGCGAAGGAGACCGCGGACGATCAGCTCGCGCCGACGCTCGATCGCATGCGTCGCGAGGACGACGTGCTCGGCGCGAACGTGACGATCCCGCACAAGGAGAATGTGCTGCGCCTACTGGATGAGGTCGATGAGGAAGCTCGTCGGATCGGCGCCGTCAACACGATCGTCTCCCGCGGAGCTCGGCTCGTTGGCTACAACACCGATAAATACGGATTCGAGAGGGCGCTCGAGGCCCAAGTGCCGAACGTCTCGGGCTCGGTCGGATTTCCCTTCGCCGATGACACGATTCTCGTCCTCGGCGCCGGCGGCGCCGCGCGCGCTTGCGCACTCGCACTTCTTGAACAGGGGAACAACGTGAACATCGCGAACCGCAATCCGGCGCGCGCGGAAGCGCTCGCGCGGTCCCTCGAGGTTGACGGGCGGCACCCTGAAGTTGTTCCGTGGCCCAAGGGCCGCCTGCAGGTAGATGCCATCGTCAACGCCACACCGATTGGACTGAACGGCGAGGAAGCACTCGAGGATGTCCAGCTGCCGGACTGGGTCATCGATCTCGTCCCGACCGCGGCGGAAACGCCGCTCGTCAAGCGCGCGAAAGCAACTGACAATGTCACGGTCGTGGACGGCCTCAGCATGCTTCTGTATCAGGCGGCGCGCTCGTTCGAGCTCTGGACGGGTGTGCCGGCGCCGCTCGAGGCGATGCGCGCGGCCCTACCGCGGGACGTATGAGGTTTCTCACCGCGGGCGAATCGCACGGCCCCGGCGTGATCGCCGTCATCGACGGGGTCCCAGCGGGTCTCGTCGTGTCACCGGCGGACATCGATGCGGATCTGCGCCGCCGGCAGCTCGGCTACGGACGCGGCGCGCGGCAGAAGATCGAGCGCGACGAGGTTCGCATCACCGGCGGGGTCCGCCAGGGCCGCACGACCGGCGGGCCGATCGCGCTCCAGATCCTGAACCGCGATGCCGTGAACTGGGAGCGCGTCATGAGCGTCGAGCCGGTCGCCGAGCCCCCTGATCCCGTAACGCGGCTCCGTCCGGGCCATGCCGACCTCGCCGGCGCTCTGAAGTTCGGCCACGAGGACGTCCGGGACGTCATCGAGCGGGCGAGCGCGCGCGAGACGGCCGCGCGCGTCGCGGCGGGTGCGGTCGCGAAGGCGCTCCTTCGCGTGGTGGCGACGGACGTGCTGAGCGAGACGAGGTCGATCGGCGACGTGACGAGCGAACCCACCTTCGATCGCGACGCGATCGAGGCGAGTGAGGTGCGAACCTCGAATCCAAAAGCGAGCGCGGCAATGGTCGCGGCGATCGCGGCCGCGCGCGAGGCGGGGGACACCCTGGGCGGTGTCGTCGCGGTCCGCGCGAGCGGCGTGGTGCCGGGCCTCGGTTCGTTCGCCGAGTGGGACCGGCGGCTCGACGGCCGGATCGCGCAGGCGCTCATGTCGATCCAGAGCGCGAAGGGCGTTCAGTTCGCCGACGCGTTCGTCGCGTCGCGCGAGCGCGGGAGCGCGGTCCACGACCCCATCGCGGTGCGGGACGGCGCGTTCGTCCGAACTCGCAACCGCGCGGGCGGCCTCGAGGGCGGCGTGACGAACGGCGAGAACATCGTTCTCGAAGTCGCGTTCAAGCCGATCTCGACGCTGATGAAGCCACTCCCTTCGGCGGATCTGCGCACCGGCGCGCCGTCTCCGGCGCACATCGAGCGCAGCGACGTGTGCGTCGTGCCCGCCGCGGGGGTCGTCGCCGAGGCGATGCTCGCCCTCGTGCTCGCCGACGCGCTCTGCGAGAAATTCGGGAACGACAGCGTCGACGACATTTGCGCCGCGGTCGAGCGATATCGCGGCCGCCTTGCGCCCATCGACCTGCGGGGGCCGGGGGGCAGAGCCCCCCGCTAGTGCACATCTTCCTCGTCGGGCCGCCTGGGATCGGGAAGTCTTCGGTGGCGCCGATCCTTGCTCATCACTTCGGCGCCGCGGTCATCGAGCTCGATCGGGAGATCCAGCGGCGGGCAGGGAAGCCAAACAAAGACCTCATCGAGCAGGACGGCATGGATCGATTCCGCGATGTTGAGTCGAGCGTCCTCATTCGGCTCGCGCGGACGCCGTCGTGGGTCGTCGTCGACACCGGCGGCGGGGCGCCGATCCGCGAGGACAACCGCGCGTTGATGCGTAGCCTCGGGTTGATCGTCGGCCTGCGTGGCTCGCTGGATCGGGTGGCGTCGGGGATCGCCGCGACCCAGGCGAAGCGCCCATATCAGAACGTCGCTCCGCGCGACCGCGCACGCCGGGTGCTGCAGGAGCGCAAGTCCGCATACGCCGACACCGACGTGACGTTCGACGTCGACGGCGCGACTGTCGACGAGACGGCGCGGGCGATCGCGGCGTGGCTCGTCTCGGCGCGCGGCGTTCGGATCGACGTCGCCGATTCGGAACGGGCCTCGCCATGTCGGGTCCTCATCCGCGCGGGCCTCCTCGATCACGTCGGCCCGCACCTCGCCGACCTCGGCTGGCGCGGACGTGTCGCGGTCGTCAGCGACGCAGCAACCGCGTCGCGGTACGAGGCCGCGGTGTTGCGCTCACTCGACGCGGTGGGGCTGGGGTCGGTCGGGATCCGCGTTCCTGGAGGCGAGCGAGGTAAGCGCCTGTCGGTCGCGGCCCGGCTCTGGGACGAGCTCGCGCGGGAGGGAATCGGCCGCGACGGCGGCATCCTCGCGCTTGGTGGCGGCAGCGTGGGTGACGTCGCGGGATTTGTCGCGGCGACCTACCTGCGCGGCATCCGCGTCGCGCAGGTCCCCACGACGCTCCTCGGCATGGCCGACGCCTCGATTGGCGGTAAGACGGCGATCGACATCGCGGCGGGCAAGAACCTCGTCGGCGCGTTCCACTCGCCGGACGCGGTGTTCGCGGATGTCACCGTCCTCGCGACGCTTCCGGCGCGGCAGCTCTCCTCGGGTCTCGCTGAGGTCACGAAGTGCGCGTTCCTCGCCGACCGCGAGTCGGTCGAGCAGCTGGACCGTTCGCTCGAGAACGTTCGGGCCGGCGATCTCGGCGCGATCCTCGCGGCGGTCACGATCGCCGCGGAGGTCAAGGGCGGCATCGTGAGTCAGGATCCGCGCGAGTCCGGGCTGCGCGAGCTCCTCAACTTCGGGCACACCATGGGTCACGCGTATGAGGCGGCATCCGGCTATCGCGTAACGCACGGCGAGGCGGTGGCGATCGGGATGGTCTACGCGACGGCGCTCGCGGAGAGGCTCGAGCTCACCGCCCCGACGCTTCGTCCGGAGCTCGAGAACCTGCTCGATCGTGCGGCCCTGCCGAAGCGCGCGCGGCTTCCGAAGGCCGTGTGGAGCTACGTCCTGCGCGACAAGAAGGCGCGCGCCGGCAAGCTCCGCTGGATCCTCCCGCGGCGCATCGGGCGCTTCAGCGAGGTGACCGACGTCGGCGAGTCCGCCCTTCGCGCCGCCGCGCGGGTCGTGGAGCGCGCGGCGTGAAGCTCCTCTTCATGAACGGTCCGAACCTGAACCTCCTCGGCACCCGCGATCCGGAGATCTACGGCCGGACGACGCTGAAGGAGGTGGAGGCGCGCTGCCGGGAGATCGCGCGCCAGGCCGGGTGCGACCTCGTCGCGTTCCAGTCGAACCACGAGGGCGCGCTGATCGACTTTCTGCAGCAGCACCGCGACGCGCGAGGTGCGATCATCAATCCTGGCGGGCTCGCGCACACCTCGATCGTGCTGCGCGACGCGGTCGCGGACTCCCCGTTCCCGGTGGTGGAGGTTCACATCAGCGAGATCGCCGCGCGCGAGGAGTTCCGCAGGAAGAGCTACCTGACCGAGGTGACCGAGGCGCAGTTCATCGGAAAAGGCGTGGCGGGATACGAGCTGGCCCTAGGCTGGCTCATCGAGGAGACGAAGAGCGATCGGGGGGCTCCGCCCCCCGGCCCCGGGAGAGGTATGTGATATCGGCAGGCGAGATCAAGCGCGGGATGACCATCGAGGTCGATGGCGTCCTCTACCAGATCGTCGAGTTCCAGCACATCAAGCTCGGACGTGGCAGCGCGCAGATGCGCATGAAGCTGCGCAACGTTCGCAAGGGCGACCTGGTGGAGAAGACGTTCCAGGCCAACGACCGCTACCAGCGGGCGCGCCTCGACCACCGCAACGTGCAGTTCATGTACAAGGACGGCACGCATTACCACTTCATGGACACCGCGACATACGACCAGATCGCGCTCGACGACGACCAGCTCGGCGACGCGACGAACTATCTGAGCGACGGGATGACCGTGATCCTCAGCGAGTACGAGGGCTCCCCCATCGGCGTCGAGATGCCGGCCTCGGTGGTGCTCACGGTGACCGACACCGATCTTGGCCTCAAGGGCGACACCGCGACCGGCGCGACCAAGCCGGCGACGCTCGAGACGGGACTGCGTGTGAATGTGCCGCTCTTCGTCGAACGCGGCGACAAGATCAAGGTCGACACGCGGACCGGTGACTACCTCGAGCGCGCCTAGCCGGATCCTGCGTGTCGGCCAGGTCGTGACGCGGCTGGCCGCGCACATCCAGTCCGGCGACGAGTTCAAGGACCTCTGGATCGAGGGCGAGGTCGTGCAAGCGCGAAGCTCGCCGGTTGGCCATGTGTACTTCACGCTACGCGACAACGTCGGGCAGCTTCAATGCGCCCTATTCGCGATGAAGGCGGCGCAGATCGCGCTCACACCGCGCGACGGCAACAAAGTGCTCGCGCACGGCTACATCGAGCTCTACCCGAAGGACGGCCGCTGCCAGCTCATGGTCGACGACCTCCGGCCCGCGGGCGCCGGCGACGCGTATCTACGCTTCGAGGCGCTGAAGCGCCGTCTCACCGCGGAGGGACTCTTCGCGGTCGACCGAAAGCGCCCGCTGCCGCCTGCGCCGCGACGCATCGGCGTTGTCACGAGCCCGATCGGCGCAGTGTGGCACGACATCCAGCAGATCGTCGCGCGCCGCGATCCGCGCGTGGAGCTCATCCTCGCGCCGGCGCAGGTCCAGGGGATCGGGGCTGTCGAGTCGCTCATCGCGGCGCTCGACGGCCTCGCGCAGATCCGCGACCTCGACGTGGTCATCCTCGCGCGGGGCGGCGGTGCCGCGGAGGATCTCGCGCCGTTCAACGACGAGGCGCTCGTGCGCGCGCTCGTGCGGTTCCCGAGGCCGGTCTGTTCCGGCGTCGGGCATGAGACCGACGTCACGCTCGCCGATCTCGCGGCGGACATCCGCGCGCCCACGCCGTCCGCCGCCGCAGAGCTCGTCGTACCGGACTCGGGCGCTGAGCAGATGCGTGCGGCACGCGCCTGGCGCCGCGTGGCAGCTCGCGTTCGCGAGCGCATCGATGACCGGCGCCGCCGGCTCGAGACCGCGCGGCGCATGCTCGACCGGCGCGCTCCGGCGATGCGGGTCGCGGTGCGGCGACAACGCGTGGACGAAGCGCGCCGGACGCTCGACCGCGCGATCGCGCGTGCCGTCCCGCTGCGGCGGCAGCGGGCGGTCTCGGCGCAGCGCCGCCTCGCAGCGCTGTCACCGCTTGCGGTGCTGGGTCGCGGCTACGCGATCGTCGAGGGAACGGATGGGCACATCCGCGCGTCGGTCGCGACGCTAAAGACCGGCGAACGCGTCCGCGTGCGCATGCGCGACGGGCGCGCCGGCGCGTTAGTGGAGAGTGTCGAGAAAAGTGGCTGAGCCCGAGGTCTCTCTCGATAAGGCACTCGAGCGTCTTGAGGCGATCGCCGACAAGCTCGAGGATCCCGCGCTCGACCTCGACGATGCGGTGCGTCTGTACGAGGAAGGGCTTCGCCTGTACGCCGAGTGCGCGAAGCGGCTGGACGCGGCGGACCTACGGATCACGCAGCTCGCGGACGCGCTCGCCAAGCAGGCTCGGGAGCGCGGCGCCGGGTAGGTACCTGTTACACGTCACCCAGGTTCGATTGAGTGCATTTGCGACGGCCATGACCCAAAGCGGAAGCGACTCGTCCTCAATATCAGGACCGGGCCGGTGCGTTGCTAGATGCCAAGTTGGTCGTTTATCGCGACGAGCTCGAACCGTCGGAGATCTCTGCACGGCTTGGACTCGAGCCGACGCACGCCTTTCGGCGAGGAGACCCGATCGTCACAAAGCGCAGGCGATACTCGGATCATCCGATCGGGGGCTGGATTCTGAGCTCGCGCGACTTGGTCTCGTCCGATGATCTCGAGGCGCACCTAGTTTGGATTCTTGACCGCGTAGAGCCAGCGTCCTACGCGATCCGCTCGCTCGTAAGCGATCGTTACGACATCGCCTTGATCTGCGTCGTCTCCGGACACGAGACCGGAGGCGGGCCGACTTTCCAACCAGTCACTCTTGCGCGCATCGCGAAGCTAGAGATACCTCTCGATTTCGACCTCTACGCTTGAATATCCGCAAGCCTTTTGGCCGAATAAGAGTGGACCGCTACCGGGTGGAAGCCTCGCCTGATCGCGTGGCCGACGCGATCGCACGATCGCTGGCGCAGGGTGGAATTCTCGGCTATTCAATCACGGATTGGACCTCCGCGGTGTTCGTCGGAAGAATGACCAACAACGGTTCCTTCGATCTTCGCAGACCTCGTGGTTTTGCGACCACTCCGCGCGTCGTCGTACTGCGAGGGAAGATCGACCCAGCGGAGCACGGCGCGCTCGTGTCGGTGCGGTACGGGCTGCATCCCGCCGTGTTGATCTCGCGCTCGGCGTGGGTGGGGTTCCTTGTCCTGACCGCTGTCGTCGCGATCCCAGCTTCCTTCAACGGGGCTCCAGAGCTTCTGTGGGTCTTGGCGGTTTTCGCCTTCATCATCGCTCTGATGTGGTTGCCTTTTGAATGGCTCGCGCGAGCCGACAGAGCAAAGCTGCGGGCGGATCTCGAGACGACCCTCCGTCGCACGGGGTCCACTGTGCGCGAGAACCGCTAACCGGCCTCGCGCAACTTCCTGAGGAACGGCTCGATGTTCTCGATGAACTGCTCGGGCCGGAAGCCGTGCAATAGGTGACCAGACCCGGGGAAGCGCTTCACGGTCACATCGGGCAGCTTCTTGAGCTTCCACTCGGCTGAGTCGTCGACCGCGCCGCCGAGGCGCGGCTCGCCGGCGAGCACGAGCACCGGAGCGCGCACTCTTCCGATCGCGTCGGCGATGAGCCCGGCCGCCGATGCGTCACCGGCGGTGCGCGCGTCGATGAAGGCGGGATCGACGTCGCGGAAGTACGTGACCACGCGCTCGGCGGCGTAGAAGCCGCGCAGCTCGCCGTACGTGCGTTCGCCGTGCGGTCCGGGCGAGGGGAGCGGGTGCTTGCTCACGGCCTTCGCCAGCACCGCCGGCTCGGTGGACGCTATCCCCTCGCGGAGCGCCGCGTACTGCGCCGCGTCCCACGCCTTCGCGTAGCCAAGCGCGGGATCCTCGAGGACGAGGCCGCGCACCAGCTCGGGCGCGTCGCCCGCGGCGACGAGCGCGGCCAGCGCGCCGAGCGAGTGGCCGACGAGGAGCGCCGGCTCCTTCACGATCTCGCGAAGCATGCGCAGCGCGTCGTCCGCGAACGCGCGCAGCGAATAGTCCGGCGCGCGACCGCTCCTGCCATGCCCGCGCGCGTCGTACGCGACGGTCCGATAGCGCGTGGCGAGACGAGGAAAGATGTTCTCCCAGTCCTCCGACCGCGCGAGGCTCTGATGCAGCAGCATGATCGGCGGCTCGCCCGGGGCACCGCCCCCGGAGTCGTAATGCGCGAGCTTCGGGTCGCCCTTCAGCGTGCGCGCGCGAGGAAGACGTTTTGGCACGACTAAGGTTGGACCGGCGAGGGTGCCGGCCGCAGGAGGAGCCACCCACCGATCACGAGGTTCCAAGTCCACGTCGTGACCGTCAGGAATCGCTGGATCAGTCCGCCGACGGAGCTCAGGGGCGCGCTCGCATCGCCTACGTAACGCGGCCCGAGCCCCACGAAGAGCCCGAGGACCGCCAGTGACGCGAGCGCGGTCGCGACCGTGTATGGCGCAAGCCGCTCCCAGCTCTCGTCCTGGTGCATCCGTCCTGCGAGGAAAAAGAGGCCGATCCCGAAGGCAAGCGACCCGCCGACAAATCCGACGACCTGAAGGAGGCCGCCCGGGGTGCGCACGGGACCGAGGTCCGCAAGGAACGCGGCCGCGAGGAGCGTCCCAAAACCGCGGACGACGAGGAGGGCAGGTCCGATTGCGCTCCCGGGAGGCAGCGTTCGCTGGAGCAGCGACGCGAACACTACGGTCATCGACCCACCGCCGGCGAGCCCCAGCGTCACGAGAGATCCGTATGGGCCGAGCTGGGCCGCGCTGATCACGTCACGCGTCGCGTCGTAGTTCGGCGTCACGACTCCGGCGATCCCGATCCCGAGCAGGACAAGCACCCCGCCGAGTAGCGATGACGCTCCGGCCATGCGGGCATACGAAGAGGGCATTGCCGCGCAGTATCGCGAATGTGCGCGAGAATCCGCGCATTGACAAAACGGGTACGCCTTGATCAGCTGCTGGTTCAGCGCGAGCTCGCACCGAGCCGCGAGCGCGCCCAGGCGCTCATCCTCGCGGGCGCGGTGCGCGTGGACGGCGGCCGTGCGGACCGGGCGGCCGCGCCCGTCGCCGTGGATGCGCAGCTCGCCGTCGACGCTGGACCGAAGTACGTCTCCCGTGGCGGCGACAAGCTGGCGGGCGCGCTCGATGCTTTGGGGCTCGACGTCGCTGGAAAGGTCGCGATCGACGTCGGCTCGTCGACCGGCGGCTTTACCGACGTCCTGCTGCAGCGCGGCGCGCTCCGCGTTCACGCGATCGACGTGGGGAAGGGTCAGCTCGACTGGGGCCTGCGGCAGGATCCTCGCGTCGTCGTGCACGAGGGCGTGAACGCGCGCGAGGGCGTGCCGGTCGAGGAGCCCGTCGACCTCGTGGTCGCCGACGTCTCGTTCATCTCCTTACGTCTGGCCCTGCCGCCGTCGCTCGCCAAGCTCCGCGATGGCGGCGACGTCGTCGCCCTCGTGAAGCCGCAGTTCGAGGCGGGGCGTGACGCGGTCGGGAAGGGCGGCGTCGTTCGCGATCCGGAGGCGCGCGCGGCCGCGGTGGTCGCGGTCGCAAACGATCTGGCGAAGCGCGGCCTCGGCGTCGTGGCCATCACCCCGTCACCGATCGCGGGCCGAGAAGGCAACCGCGAGATCTTCATCCACGCACGGAGGGGCGCGCCCGGCCTCGACGGAACGACCGTCGCCGCCGCAGCACGCAAGGCGGCCGGATGAGGATCGTGATCGGGTCCCGTCCCGACTGGCCGGCGTCGCTTGAGGCCGCGAAGATGGTCGGCGACAAGCTTCGCAAGGCCGGCCACGAGCCTATGGAGCTTGCACTGGATTCACGCGCGGTCACGAAGGAGATCGAGCGGGCCGAGATCGCGTTCGTATTCGGCGGCGACGGCACGGTGCTGCGCGCGGCGCGTGCTCTCTCGCCCTTCGACATCCCGATCCTCGGTGTGAACCTGGGGCGCCTCGGCTTCCTCACCATGGCGACGATCGACCAATTCGACGAGGCCATGGCCGACGTCCTCGCCGGGCGCTTCACCATCGAGGAGCGCGCGCTGCTCGACGCGCGCCTCGTCCGCGGGGGCAAAGAGATCGTGCGCGCGCTCGCCTTGAACGACGTCGTCGTCGCGCGCGGCAAGGAGGTCCGCTCGATCAACGTCGCGGTGCGCGTCGACGGCGAGCCGCTGATCGTCTACTGGGCGGACGGCCTCATCGTCGCGACCGCGACCGGGAGCACCGCCTACGGTTTCTCGGTCGGCGGGCCGCTTATCCTTCCCGGCTCGAAGGCGATCACGATGGTGCCGATCGCGCCGCACCTTTCGTTCGGCAACGCGGTCGTGTTCGACCCCGACCAGGTGCTCGACCTCGAGACACAGGACGAGCCGTCGGTCCTTTCGCTCGATGGGCAGGAGGAGCACGACCTCCGCGCCGGCGACCGCATCACCGTTCGGCGCGCCGCGACAGTCGCCCGGTTCGCGCGGACGGCGCACGCGCGACCCTTCGTCGAGCTCTTGCGCGAAAAGATACTCAAGGAGCCCGGAACATGACCCTCGACACGATGGCTGCCGTCGGCGCGATCTCCGCGAAGACCAAGCGCAAGCCGAAGATCGCGGTGATCCTCGGCAGCGGCCTCGGCGACCTTGCGAAGGACGTCGGCGACGGGACCCGCATCTCGTACGCCGACATTCCCGGCTTCCGGCGCAGCACCGCGCCCGGCCACGCCGGCGAGCTGGTCGTCGGGACGCTCTCGGGCAAGGACGTCGCCGTCATGAACGGGCGCATGCACTACTACGAGGGCTACGACATCGCCGAGATCGGCTTTCCGGTCCGCGTGTTCCGCGCTTGGGGGGTGCGCACGATGATCATCACGAACGCGTGCGGCGGACTGAACCCCGCGTTCAAGGCCGGCGACCTCATGGTGCTCAACGATCACATCAACTTCATGGGTGTTAATCCGCTGCGTGGTCCGAACGACGACAGTCTCGGCCCGCGGTTTCCGGACATGGTCGGCACGTACACCGAGGGGCTGCGCAAGATCGCGCACGCGGTCGACGGCGACCTGCGCGAGGGCATCTACGTCGCGGTCGCCGGCCCGAACTTCGAAACGCCCGCGGAGCTGCGCATGCTGCGCGGGTTCGGCGCCGACGCGGTCGGCATGAGCACCGTGCCCGAGGTGCTCGTCGCGCGGCACATGGGAATGGACATCCTCGCAATAAGCACCGTGACCGACATGGCCACGGGGATCCCGGGGCAGATCGAGCACGTCACCCACGAAGCCGTGCTCGAGGTCGCGAACCGCGCCGGCACCCGTCTCGCCGAAGTGATCAAAGGAGTGATCGCCCGCATCTGATGCGCGTCGTCGAGCTCATCGAGAGGAAGCGCGACGGCGGGAAGCTGACCGCCGACGAGATCGACGCGCTCGTGCAGGGGTACACGAAAGGCGACGTCCCTGACTACCAGATGTCCGCGTTCTGCATGGCCGTGGTCTGGCGCGGCATGGACCCCAAGGAGACGGCGGCGCTGACCGCATCGATGGTCCGCTCGGGCGAGCGCCTCGATCTCTCGCGCTTCGGACGCGTCGTGGACAAGCACTCGACCGGCGGGGTCGGCGATAAGACCACGCTCGTCGTCGCGCCGCTCGTTGCGGCGTGCGGCGTGCCGGTCGCGAAGATGAGCGGCCGCGGTCTCGGCTTCTCCGGCGGAACGCTGGACAAGCTCGAATCGATCCGCGGGTATCGCGTCGACCTTTCGACGGCCGAGTTCCTGGCGCAGCTAGGGCGCATCAGTATTGTCGTGACGGGACAGACCGCGGACCTCGCGCCGGCCGACGGGAAGATGTACGCGCTCCGCGACACGACCGGCACCGTGCCGGCGATCCCGCTCATCGCCTCGAGCGTCATGTCGAAGAAGATCGCCGCCGGTGCGAACGCCGTCGTGCTCGACGTCAAGGTCGGGAGCGGCGCGTTCATGAAGGACCTCGCCTCCGCGCGCCAGCTCGCGCGCGCCATGGTCTCGATCGGCGTCGCGCATGGCCTCGCGGTCACCTGCGAGCTGACCGACATGGAGCAGCCGCTGGGCCGCGCTGTCGGGAACAGCCTGGAGATCGCCGAGGCCATCGCCACATTGCGCGGCGACGGTCCGGCCGACCTTGTGCAGCTGACCCGTGCGGCCGGCGCCGAGATGCTCGTGCGCGGCCGCAAGGCGCGCGACACGAAGTCCGCGCTGGCGCGCATCGATCGCGCGCTCGCGGACGGCAGCGGCCTCGCGAAGTTTCGTGAGCTCGTCGCCGCGCAGGGCGGCGACGTTACGCAGGTGGACGATCCGTCGAAGCTCCCGCGCGCGCCGAAGGTGGAGACGTTGCGCGCCGCACGCACCGCGTACGTCTCGGCGATCGCAGCGGACGAGGTCGGCATCGCGTCGGTCCGCCTCGGCGCCGGTCGTGAAAAGAAGGGCGAGCCCATCGATCACCGCACCGGGATCGTGCTGCACGCGAAGGTGGGAGATCGGGTTGAACGGGGTGAGCCCTACGCGGACGTCCACGTCGCGGGGAAGCCCGCGGACGCGGACGCGATCGCCATGATCCGCGGCGCATTCCGCTGGAGCGCCCGGCGCGTGCCGCGACGGCGACTGCTGCTGGGACGCATCGCGAGTCGTTAACTCAGACCCTCGTTCCGCCGGTCGTCATGCTGAAAATGGATCGAGAACTCGGGCCGAAATTGAGACTCGTCGCCGCGGTGGCTTGCGACATGATTCGACCGTGAGCGCGTCCTCAAGCGCGCGCAAGGCGCGGATCGATCTGAGCTTTTTGCATCCGCAGGCACTCTCAAAGCGCAGCTGGCTGATGCGCGTGCCGCTTCTGGGACGCTTGGCCGACGTGAAAACCTGGTGGAACCCGTTGTGGATCGAAGAGTTCGACCTCATCACGCCGCATCGACCGGCGGCGATCGCGAGCTTGCTCGACGAGCAGCTACCTTCCATCTCGGGCCTTAGCCTCGCGGACCTGAGCGCGCGCGCCGCCGGATACGTCTGGTCCGACGGCTTCACCGTGTACCGCCTGACGGTCGGATATAACGGCTTTCGTGCCATGGGGACGGGAGCGTTCGTCTGGGAAGGCCCGGCGACGCGAATCCGACTCCGTGTCGCGGTCGGGAGGTGGACGGCGTACGCGATGCTTCTCTTTTACGTGCTTTGGGCGCTCGGCGGCGTGCTCGCCCTCGTCGGGTCCGTCGTCACGGTCGTCGAGGGGCGCTTCAGTATTTGGTTGCCAGTGATCGGCGTGGGCCTTCTCGTTGGACCGCTCGTAATCTTCGCGTTGCTCGCGGGACGCGGCGAGAGGAGGATGCCGCGGTCGCGCGAGAGTGAGTTCATCTTGGGGTTCCTCCGAGACGCCATCGGCGCCGAGCTGGTATGACCTGCCATAAGCAGGAGGGCGGAGTTAGCCAGCGCGCTTCGAACCGGCGCTCTTCTTCGCTCCCTTGCGCTTCGCGGCCTCGACGCTCGCGCGCAGCGCGGCCATGAGATCGCCGACAGGCGTCTCGCCAATGGCCTCCGTGGACTCCGCGGGGGTCGCAGCGGG
>VBGU01000100.1:17593-24456 GCA_005881085.1 Chloroflexota bacterium
TCCGCGGGACTGCGCACCTCGTCCGCGAAGAACAAGGTCTCCAGGGCGAGGGCGTCCTTCAAAGGGCGAATGGCGACGACGTGCGGCTTCGTCCGCAGCACGAACCGGCCGATCCCGACCATTCCCGCGCCCTGCATCGCACGAAGCAGGAGCGCGTAGGGCTTCTCGGCGCCCATCCCGCGAACCGGCCCGAGGTGATAGCTCTTCTCGTAGAAGACGGGATCGATGTCGGCGATATCTACGAACTCCTCGATCTCGATCGTCCTGCTCCGCTCCGGAGCGATCGAGACGAGTTCGTCCTCGGTGACGGTCACAAGGTCGCCGCCGGGCAGCTCGAAACCTCTCACCACGTCTTCGCGTTCGACTGACTGCGCGGCGGGCGTCGCGGCGGAGACCACCCGTCCGAAGTTGTCGGAGGTTGGACGCTCGGCGCGGTCGTCTTCGGGCAAGTCATCCGAAAACGGCTCGGGCTCGAACGTCGGCGCGTCAATCTCTTTGGTGACACGCTCGTAATGCACGCGTTTGCCCGTGCGCCGGTCGTAGAGGTGGAAACGAACGTCCTTGGGCTCGGTGGCTGGGTACAGCTTCACCGGGATGTTCACCAGCCCGAAGCTGATGCTGCCCGTCCACACGGCTTGACTCATCGGATGCCCCCACGCTCCGATCGCGGAGCGCTCTGGCCTGATTCTCTCAGGAATCGGAGTGCGCACCCTAGACTCGTCAGCGAGTGATCGCACGAGGTCTGCGCGGGTCAGGACCTGGATCGATCAACCCGCTCCTCATCATCGGCCTTCTCCTCTTGGTCTACGGCTGGGCCACTGGAGGGCTCGTCCCGCCGATCCAGCGGGCCGCGCAGGACCCCCTGGCATTCGTCGGATTCGTGATCGCGATCCTCCTTGGCATCACGGTGCACGAATTCATGCACGCCTACGCCGCCACGCGGCTCGGCGACGACACCGCTCGGCTGCTCGGCCGATTGAGCCTCAACCCGATGGCGCACCTCGATCCATTCGGCACGCTTCTGATCGTCCTCGCCGGCTTCGGCTACGGAAAACCGGTGCCGTTCAACGAATCGCGCCTCCGGTCGGCGCTGGGAGTGAGCGCGGTCGCGCTCGCTGGGCCCTTTGCGAATCTCGTGCTCGCCTTCGTCTGTGCGATTCCGCTCCGCTTCGGGGACGCGGCTCTGCTCGACGGGGCGTATGGGGTCGTCCTTCAGGAGATCGTCTTCTACAACTGCATCCTCGCGGTCTTCAACCTGATCCCGATCCCGCCGCTCGACGGCTCGAACGTCGTGTACGGACTTCTTCCGCCTCAGCAGAAGTACAGCTGGCGAACCTTCCAGCAGTACGGCCCGATCCTTCTTCTTGGGCTGTTCTTCTTCGGCTCGCGGATCCTCACCACGATCGTGTTCCAGCCGGCGCTCTTTCTCGCGCGGCTTTTCGTCGGGCCGAACTTCTAGGCGTGCTCCATCGTGTGCAGCAGACAGTCCGGTACCTCGGCTCGACCGGCGCGGATGATCGCCATGCGAGCGAGACCGCCCGCATCCTCCGGCAGCTCGGGGCCGACGAGGAGCTCGTGGTCGCCGGCATCCTCCACGATGCCGCGAAACCCGCGAACACGCTCCTGTGGCATCGCGTCGCGGGCGTGCTGCTGGAGCTGACGCCTCGCGTGCGTGCGCGCCTCGCCTCCGGAGACTCGACGTTCGCGCGGTACCTCGACCACGCGCGCCGTGGCGCGGAGCTCGCGCGCGTGGACGGCGCGTCCGAGCGGGTCATTCGTCTGATCGCGCGGCATCACCGCCGGCCAGGTACCGACGACGAGCGGCTGCTCGCGCGCGCGGATCGCGAGGCGCTGCCGTGATGGAATCGCAGGCACCGCGCGTGACCGTCGAGGGCTTCGACGGGCCGCTCGATCTGCTCCTCGAGCTCGTCGAAGAGAAGAAGGTCGACATCCTCACCGTGCGGCTCGGCGATCTCGCCGACGCCTATCTCGCGCGCGTGCGCGCGATGGCCGCGCTGCCGGCCGACGAGGTCTCGGCGTTCCTGGCGCTCGCGTCGCGGCTCGTTCTGCTCAAGGCGCGGAGCCTCCTGCCGAGCCTCGAACCGCTTCCGGACGAGGAGGGCGAGTCAGAGGAGGAGCTGCGGCTCCGGCTTCTCGAGTACGCGATCGTCCGCGAGCGCGCGGGTCAGCTCGGCGCGCGGCTTCGCGCCGGCGAGCGCGCGTTCCATCGCGAGGGCGGAACGATCGAGCTGCCTCCACGGGGCGGCGAGGTGGACGCGCTCGCGTCGGCCTGGTCACGCGTTCTCGCGCTCGCTAAGCGTCAACGCGAAGAGGACATCGTCGCCCCAGGCGAGCGCTACTCCGTGGAGCAGCGCACCGCCGAGATCGAAGCGCTCGTCGCGGCGCAGGAGCGGGTGAGCTTCGCTACGCTCCTCGGCGAGGCTCCGACGATCGGCTTCGCGGTCGTCACCTTCATCGCGCTGCTCGACCTCTACCGGCGCGGCGTGATCGATCTGGCGCAGGACGAGCTCTTCGCGGACATCGTGATCACGAGGAGGGAAGCCACATCCGCTCAGATCTAGCCAACGCCATCGAGGCGATTCTCTTCGTGGCGGAGAAGCCGGTCACGAAGAACGAGCTCGCACGCATCGCGGGCGGAACGCCGCGCGCGGTCGAGAACGCGCTCGCCGAGCTGGCGGCGGCCTACGACGGCACCGGCCTCCGGCTGCAGCGCTCGGCCGACGAGTGGCAGATCGTGACGGCGCCGCAGCACGCGCCGCAGGTCGCGGCGTACCTCGGCGCCGACCGCCTCCGGCTGTCGCCGGCGTCCCTGGAAACCCTCTCGGTGATCGCCTACCGGCAACCGGCTACCCGCGCCGAGGTGGAAGCGATCCGCGGCGTGAACTGCGACCAGACCTTCTACACCCTCGCGTCCCGGCGGCTGATCGAGGAGCGGGGTCGCAAAGAGGCCCCCGGTCGCCCCATTCTGTACGGGACGACATGGGAGTTCCTCGAATGCTTCGGCCTCCAAAGCCTCGACGACCTGCCGCGCGCGCTGAGCCCCGAGGGCCAGGTGCTAGAGGCGGCCGGGGCCCGGGGGGCGGAGCCCCCCGACCGCTGATCCGGCTGCAGAAGGTGCTCGCCGATCGCGGTGTGGCGTCGCGGCGCGCCGCCGAGGAGCTCATGCGCGAGGGCCGCGTGCGGGTCGGCGGCGAGGTCATTCGGGAGATGGGCAGCAAGGTCCCGCCCGACGCGCGCATCGAAGTCGACGGTCGCGCGGTCGCGGCGCCCGCGCCGCACCGCTACGTCGTGCTCAACAAGCCGCGCGGGATCGTGTCGACCGCTCGCGACGAGCGTGGGCGCTCGACGGTCGTCGAGCTGATCGGCGCGCGCGAGCGTCTCTACCCGGTGGGCCGGCTTGACGAGGACTCCGAAGGCCTCGTGCTTCTCACGAATGACGGCGCGTGGGCCGAGCGCGTGCTGCATCCGCGCTATGGGCATGAGCGCGAATACGAGGTGAGCATTGCCGGCCCGGTGCCGGCCGCGTCGGTCGCCGCGCTCCGTCGCGGCATCGCGCTGGAAGAAGGACTGGCCCGCGCGGCTCGCGTATCGGTCGCGGGCGGCGCG
This sequence comes from Chloroflexota bacterium, assembly GCA_005881085.1. Lineage (GTDB taxonomy): Bacteria > Chloroflexota > Limnocylindria > P2-11E > P2-11E > 3-1-20CM-2-70-9. Next base: position 21,221 of record VBGU01000100.1, read on the forward strand.
CGCGGCTCGACCCTCCACATGGTCCTGCAGACCGGGTGGAAGAGGCAGGTGCGCCGCATGTGCGCCGCGGTCGGGCTCCGGGTGCTTCGGCTCCGTCGCGTACGCCTCGGCCCGCTCGAGCTCGGCCGCCTCCGGCCCGGCGCGTGGCGCGAGCTCACGACGCGCGAAGTACGCGCGCTCGGAGAGACGTAGGTGGCGACGCCGCGAACGGTTGCGATCGACGGCCCGGCCGGGGCGGGGAAGAGCACGATCGGCGCGCTCGTCGCGGAGCGGATGGGCTACCTCTTCCTCGACACGGGCGCGATGTACCGCGCGGTCGCGCTCGCCGCGCTGCGACGGGGCATCGATTCCAACGACGCCGAGCGCCTTGCCGCGCTCGCGCGGCAGATCCGGATCGCGATCGGTCCGCCGACCGTGCGCGACGGCCGCGCGTACACGGTCCTGCTCGATGGAGCGGACGTGACGTGGGCGCTCCGCGGCGACGACGTCGACCGCATCGTCTCGCAAGTCGCGCGCATCCCGCAGGTCCGTGACGCGATGGTCGAGCAGCAGCGCGAGATAGCGAAGCGCGGGCGGATCGTGATGGTCGGCCGCGACATCGGGACGGTCGTGCTGCCTCAGGCGGAGCGCAAGGTGTTCCTCACGGCGTCGGCGGCGGAGCGCGCGCGGCGTCGTGAAGAGGAGCTCGCCGCTCGCGGCGAGAAGCGTTCGCGTCAGGATCTGCTGACCGAGATCCTTCGCCGCGACGAGCTCGACAGCACGCGCACTGTCGCGCCTCTCAAAGCGGCGAGCGACGCGATACTTGTCGAGACCGACGGTCTCTCGGTCGGCGAAGCGCTCGACCGCGTACTGCAGGTCACGCGCTCCTGACCGTCTTTACCGGTACGCCGGTCCTTCCCGAGGAACGGCTCTGGATCTGGCGTATCGGGTTTCCGATCGTTCGCGCGCTCGCCGCGTTCCTCGCGCCGTGGCGTCTCGAGGGCGGCGAGAACATCCCGCGGAGCGGCGGCTACATCCTCGTCGCGAACCACATCAACTGGAAAGACCCGCCGTGGATCGAGTTCGCGCTTGGTCACGCCATCCGCTACATGGGGAAGCGCGAGCTCTTCGAGACGCCGGTCATCGGCTTCCTCCTGCGCGCTATCGGCGCGTTCCCGGTCCGGCGGGGCGAGGCCGACCGCGGCGCGCTGCGGATGGCGCTCAACGTGATCGCGGCGGGCCAACCTCTCGGCTTTTTCGCGGAGGGACATCGCAGCGAATCGGGGCAGCTGATCCGCGGACATCCCGGGGTCGCCTATGTCGCGCAGCGTTCGGGTGCGCCCCTTATCCCGCTCGCAGTCATGGGGACCAAGGGCGCGCGGCTCGGAGCCTTCTGGCGGCGCGACATCCTGATCCGCGTGGGGGAGCCGTTTCGAGCGGCGGACCTTGTCGTCAAGGCGGACGACGCGCAGGCGGTCACCGATGCGATCATGCGTCGCGTCGCCGCGCTCATGCCCGAAGAGCAGCGTGGCGTCTACCGTGGCGAATAGGCGCGGTCGACTTGCCCGCGCGGCTTGAACTTCGCTTCGAGGGACTCCGCGAGGACCCGCCAATCCGGGACCAGTACGACCTTCTCCTCCGGATCGAAGCCAGGCTCGTCGTAGAGGCGGACGGCGTCGTGATCCTCGACGAGCCTCATTTCGCGATCGTTGAGCTTGCCTCACAGCTCTCCCAGTGGGTTTCGCGTGGGGCGGCGACCGATTTCAACTACGAGTCGATGGATGCCGAGGAGGTCATTCTCTGGTTCAGGAACTCGGCGGGCGCGTGGGACGTCGGTTCGGACTGGAACACGACCGCTGTCCAGGGCGGACTTGAGCGAGCCGATCTGATTTACGCCGCGTCTGAGTACCTTCGGGCGGTGCCGGTCCAGGTGCAGCAGCAGCTTCGCCGCGACGTCTCGCTGCTGATCAAACCCTCGTCAGGCCACACCTCTCGGTAACGTATCCCGCGGATCCTGGGGCGTCCCTGAGCAGCGCGTGGCCACCCCTACACTTGATGTCGTGGAAGTGCTCCTTGCGCGCGAGAACGGGTTCTGCTTCGGGGTCAAAAAAGCGGTCGAGCTGACCGAAGCGGCGGCCGAAACAGGCCGATCCGTCTACAACCTCGGCCAGGTGGTGCACAACCCGAAGATCAGCGAGCGTCTGGGCGCGCTCGGCGTGAAAGTCATCAAGGATCCGGCCGAAGCGAAGGAAGGCATCGTCGTCATTCGCGCGCACGGCGTCCCGCCGGAGATGCGGGCGAAGATCGAAGCGCAGGGCCTCGAATGCATCGACGCGACGTGCTCGCTCGTGCTCCGCGCCCAGCGCTTCACGAAACAGCTCGCGGACGAGGGCTACAAGGTGATCATCCTCGGGACGCCCGAGCACCCCGAGGTCGTCGGCCTGCTCGGCTTCGCGCCCGCGGCCACGGTGGTCGAAACGAAAGAAGAATGGGAGAAGCTCCCGCGCATGAAGAAGGCGGGCGTGGTCTCGCAGTCGACGCAGCCTCCCTGGGCGTTCAAGGACCTCGTCTCGCACGTTTCGGAGATCTCGCAAGAGACCAAGGTCTTCAACACCGTTTGCCCGGTCACCGTCAAGCGGCAGCACGCCGCGAGCGAGCTCGCCGAGCAGGTGAACACGATCATCGTCGTCGGCGGGAAGAACTCGGCGAACACCCGCGAGCTCGTGAACTTGGCCAAGATGCAGGGGCGCAACGCGTACCACATCGAAAACGCCGACGAGCTGCAGTCCGAGTGGGTCCGCGGCGAAGCCCGCGTCGGCTTGATCGGTGGTTGCTCGACTCCGATGGACACGCTTCTCGAAGTCAAGGAGCGGGCGGAGAAGCTCGCCGCCTAGGCTTACACCCGTGAGACGCGATCTCGTCGCCGTCGTCGGGCGTCCCAACGTCGGCAAGTCGACGCTCTTCAACCGCCTGGTCGGCGAGCGCGTGGCCATCGTCGAGGATGAGCCCGGCACCACGCGGGATCGCCTTTACGCGACGGTCGAGTGGCGGGGTCGCGAGTTCACGCTCGTGGACACCGGCGGTCTCGACGACGGCACGAGCGAAGTCGAGGCGGGCGTCCGGCGCCAGGCCGAGGCCGCGATCGAAGAGGCCGACGTCGTCATGTTCGTGGTCGACGCGCAATCCGGGATCCTCCCGGTCGAGCACGACGTCGCGGACCGCCTGCGCCGAAGCCGGAAGCCGGTGGTGATGGCCGC
>VBGU01000153.1 GCA_005881085.1 Chloroflexota bacterium
GTCGTTCACCCAGGAGCAGATCCTCGGCAACCTCGCGACGCTCATGGACGCGGTGAACCGCGCCCGCCCTGTCGGCGTGAAGGGCACCTACATCCGCGCGGCGCACCTCACGAGCACGCAGGGGCCGAGCGTCAAACTCGAGCTCGGCGCCACGAATGAGCTGGCGGGTCAAGCCCGCACCTAGCTAAACTGGAAAGACAACTTCATAGCCAAAGAAGCCGGTTCCTTAGGGATTAAGTCGGGCGAAAGCCCGAGCCTGCGGAGGCAAGCCAAGCGGCAGTAGCCGCGTGACGCCTTCGCGTTCTCAGGAAAAGGGGACCGGAGGCGTTTTCATTAGAAGGAGGGCAGCTGCTTGGCGAAGATCAAGACCGGACCCAAGGTCAAGCGCAAAGGCGGCGGGGTCGCCGCGAAAGCGAAGAAGGTCGAAGGCCTCGCGGGCGAGCTCGGCGGCACCGTTTCACTGGTGGTGACCGAGTACCGCGGGCTGAAGGTGGGCGAGCTTCAGGAGCTCCGACGCCGGCTGCGCCCCCGCGGCATCGAATACCACGTCGTGAAGAACAGCCTGTTCGCTCGCGCAGCGGAGCAATCCGGCAAAGGCGAGCTGCGGTCGATCCTCGCCGGGCCGACCGCGGTCGCGATCGGCAACGGCGATGAGGTCGAGCTCGCGAAGAGCCTCGTCGACGAGGCGCGCGTGCTGAAGGCGCTCAAGATCCTCGGCGCGCTCATCGGCGGGCGCGCGCTGAGCGCCGACGATGTGACATCGCTGGCCCGTCTTCCTGGCCGACCGCAGCTGCAGGCCACCTTCGTCGGAACCTTGCAGGCACCGCTCGCTGGGGTCGTCGGCGTGCTCACAGCAGCTCAAGGAAATCTCGTCCGCGTGCTCCAGGCGCGCGGCTCGCAATAAGAAGGAGAGAAAGATGGCGACGGAAGTCAAAGAGAATCCCAAGTTCGACAAGCTCGCGGGAGAGCTGGAGGCGTGGTCGATCCTCGAGATCGCCCAGTTCGGCAAATACCTCCAGGAGCGCTGGGGCGTGTCCGCCGCTCCCGTGGCGGTCGCGGCAGCCGGCGGAGCCGGCGGAGCCGCCGCACCGGCCGAGGCCGAAGAGAAGACCGAGTTCACCGTGATCCTGAAGGAAGCTGGCGCGTCGAAGATCAACGTGATCAAGACGGTCCGCGAACTCACCGGACTCGGGCTCAAGGAGGCCAAGGATCTGGTCGACGGAGCGCCCAAGGCGGTGAAGGAGAACATCGGCAAGGACGAGGCCGCCGCCGTGAAGAAGAAGCTCGAGGATGCCGGGGCGACCGTCGAAATGAAATGAGGTTTGGCCCTTTTGGGCCGAAACTCTGAGAATTCTTCGGGAGGCCCTGCTGCCAGCTTTGGTAGCGGAACGCCTGCCGATAGAGTTCTCGCCGCGAGAGCGCCCTGATCGGCGGGCTCGCGAAAGGTGCCGGACCGGGGCCCCAGGGGAGGGGTCCCGGTTTGGTTTTTCAGGCGGTCAGTGACCAGCCCAGCGCGTCGTGGGCCGCGAGATATTCCTCGGCCTTGCTCGATCCGAGAAGCAGCGCGGTCTTCGCGAAGATCTCCGCATCCGCGCCGGTTCGCGCGATCACGGACGCCTCCGCGAGGTCACTGCGCGAAGGCAGACCAGTGCGTGGGTCGATCAAGTGGTGAAGGTCCGGACCCCATGATCGCTTTCGGGTCCCGCTCGTCGCCGCTCCCATGTCGAGCAGCAGCACGGTCTCCCCCCCCATACCGACGGGCCAGCCGTCGCCGGTCTCACCACCGCCCCGCGCGAAGAGGTCGCCGCAGAGATTGACGAGCGAATTCGGGCCGAGGTCGGCCGCGAGGCGATCGGCGAGCCATCCCTTCGCGATGCCGCCGAGATCGATCGAGGCACCCTGTCGGAGCCGGGCCGAGCCGGTTCGTACCTCGAGGACTTCCGGCAGCGCCGGCGGAACGACCGACGCGGTTACGCGCGTCGGTCCTTTAGAAAACGTGCGCGTATATCCCGCCGCGAGGAGCGCCGGCAGCACGGCGGCGTTGACGAGCGCGCCCGAGAGATCGTGCGCGCGGAGGCACTCGCGAAGAAGCGACTCGAGGAGCGGGCTCACCTCGGCCCACGAGCCGGCCGATTCGTTGAACCGCGAGAGCTCCGAGGTGGGGGAGAATCGCGTGAGGCGATCGTGCATCTCGTGAACCCAGGACTCGGCCACCGCCAGGCGCGCCCTGGCGAGGCCGATGGCGTAGATCTCACACTCGCCACCGAGGGCGTCAAAGACTCGTCTCTCGACGGTCATGGCCGCCGGAAAGCCACCCAGGCAAGCGGCAACACCACTGTTAATTGGACAACGTCCCAGGTCTGCCCCACTTTGGATTCCTCCTCTTCAAGCCCGAAAACTGACCCCTTGACACGACATCGCCGCTTGTCGAAAGTGAGCGGTTCCCAACTGTTGACCTACCCGCGGGGTCGGGAATACCATATTGGCCTTGCCACAGGTACAGCCCCCGCCGTCTATCCACCTGCCTAGCCATCTGCCCTGAGGAGGGTCTGCCCATGTCCGTCACCCTCGACCGGGTGCCTGCATCCGTTCGCGCCCGTCGTAACTTCGCGTCGCTGCCCGAGGTCCTACCGCTCCCGAACCTGATCCAGACGCAGATCGACTCTTTCAAGTGGTTCTGCGATGAAGGCCTTGGCGAGCTGTTCGCCGAGATCTCGCCTATCCAGGACTTCACCGGGAAGAACCTCGACCTGAAGTTCATCTCGAGCGAGTTCCGAGAGCCGAAGTACTCCGAAGAGGAGTGCCGGACGAAGGACCTCACCTTCTCCAAGCCCCTGTGGGCTCGCGTCGAGCTCGTGAACAAAGAGACCGGAGAGGTCACCGAGCAGGACGTGTTCCTCGGCGACTTTCCGTGGATGACCGACAAGGGCACCTTCGTGATCAACGGCGCGGAGCGCGTCGTGGTCTCGCAGCTCGTGCGCTCGCCGGGCGTCTACTTCACCGCGGTCGACGACCCAACAACGGGCCGCCGGCTCTTCTACGGAAAGCTCATCCCGAACCGCGGCGCGTGGCTCGAGTTCGAGACGTCCAACAAGGACGTCATCTCGGTGAAGGTCGACCGCAAGCGCAAGCTGACGGTGACCACGCTCCTGCGCGCGATCGGATACTCCTCGAACGAGGAGATCGCGGCGCTCTTCACGAACCTCGACGCCGACCCCGAGCACCAGTACATCGCGTCGACGCTCGACAAGGACCCCACGACGAACACGAATGAAGGCCTGGTCGAGGTCTACAAGCGTCTTCGCCCGGGTGATCCGCCGACGATCGACAACGCGCGGAGCCTCGTGCAGTCGCTCTTCTTCAACTTCCGCCGGTACGACCTCGCGAAGGTCGGCCGGTACAAGCTGAACCGGAAGCTTGGCCTGGACCAGCCGATGACCCAGCGGACGCTCACGAACGAGGACCTCGTGAGGATCGTCGCTCGGATCGTGGAGCTGAACAACGGCAAGGGCTCGCCCGACGACATCGACCACCTCGGTAACCGCCGCGTCCGCGCGGTCGGCGAGCTCATTCAGAGCCAGTTCCGCGTCGGCCTTCTCCGCATGGAGCGGGTCGTTCGCGAGCGCATGTCCATCGTCGAGCCCGAGAAGGCGACGCCCAAGGAGCTCATCAACATCCGGCCGGTCGTGGCCGCGATCAAGGAGTTCTTCGGCGGGTCGCAGCTCAGCCAGTTCATGCAGCAGACGAACCCGCTCGACGAGCTTACTCATAAGCGGCGCCTCTCGGCCCTCGGGCCGGGCGGCCTCTCTCGTGAGCGCGCCGGCTTCGACGTCCGCGACGTGCACTTCAGCCACTACGGCCGCATCTGCCCGATCGAGACGCCGGAAGGTCCGAACATCGGCCTCATCGGCTCCCTCGCGACGTACGGTCGCGTAAATCCGTATGGATTCATCGAATCTCCGTACCGCCGCGTCGCGCGGGACGACAAGGACCGGTCGTACGTCACCGACGAGATCGTCTATCTGACCGCCGACGAGCAGGAGCTCGCGACGGTCGTGCAGGCGAACGCGCGTCTCGACGACAAGGGCCGGTTCATGGACGAGCGCGTTCAGGTCCACCGCGGTGCCGAGTACCACGAGGCCTCGCCGATGACGGCCGACTTCATGGACGTGTCGCCGAAGCAGATCGTCTCGGTGTCCGCCGCGCTCATCCCGTTCCTCGAGCACGACGACGCCAACCGCGCCCTCATGGGTTCCAACATGCAGCGTCAGGCCGTTCCGGTCGTGCGCCCCGAGGCACCGATCATCGGAACGGGCATCGAGTACCGCGCGGCGCGAGACTCGGGACAGGTTGTCGTGGCCCGCGCGCCGGGCGTCGTGCGTTCGGTCAGCGCGACCGAGATCTGGGTCGAGGAGGACGCGGGCGACGCGTTCCGCTACCGGCTCCAGAAGTTCGTGCGTACGAACCAGGGCACCTGTTTCAACCAGCGGCCGATCGTGGCTGTCGGCGACCGCGTCGAAGAGGCGCAGATCCTTGCCGACAGCTATTCCACCGATGAGGGCGAGCTCGCGCTCGGCCAGAACATCCTCGTCGCGTTCATGCCCTGGGAGGGCGGCAACTACGAGGACGCGATCAT
>VBGU01000190.1 GCA_005881085.1 Chloroflexota bacterium
AGAAGAAAACCGTTCCGCACGAGCGGAGCCGTCCCGACGCGGAACACCGTCCGCTCCTGGATCCAGGCGCCAGTGGTCCACGCGATCGTGCCGCCGGTCAGGGCGAGCGCTGAGAGGACGACACTCTCGCCGCGGATCGTCGTCACGGTCAGCGGGACGAACACGTCCGCGGCGAAGAAAGCGAATGTGAGGATCCCCCTCGAGAGCACCGCCGCGGGCAGCGGCCCTCGCGCTCTGAATGTGCCTGCCGGCAGCAGGTTCCGAAGCGCCGGAACGCCAAGGACGAGCCCGATCGCGACCAGTCCCGGGGATAGGACGATGTCGCGTGCTTGCAGGCCCGCGAGGGCGAGGCCCGCCCCAGCCGCGACGCGCACCGCATCGAGCAAGACGCGGCGAGCGACGCGATCGGGATTGCCCGGAACGCTGCGCAGCTCCCGGAGCGCGAGCGAACCCGCCACGATCACGAGCGGGAGGAGACCGAGGAAAACGGATCGCCAGCCGATGTGGTCCGCGACAAATGCGGCAAGCGCCGGGCCCGCGATGCCGGGCACCACCCAGGCCGTCGAGAGGATCGCGAACATCCGCGGCCGCAGCGAGTCGGGGTAGGTGCGGCTGATCACCACATACGCCACGGCGGGTATCGCGCCTGCGCCGAATCCCTGCACGGCGCGTGCGGCGACGAGCACGGGCATCGACGGCGCGAGGCCCCCGATGAGGAGGCCGACCGCGAAGAGCGCGAGCCCCGCGCCGAAGGGCAGCGCCGGACCGAACCGGTCGGCGAGCTCGCCGGCGACGACGATCCCAACGAGGTCCGCGAGGAGGAACGCGCTGAAGACCCATCCGTAGAGAGAGATCCCGCCGAGGTCGTCGGCGACGAGCGGCATGATCGTCGCTATCGCGAGCGCTTCGAACGCGACGAACGTCACGTTGAGAACGAGGCCCACGGTGAGCCCCCGCCAGCGCTCGTGCATCAAGCCGACATTCACCTGAACGGGGGACTTGCTAACACACCGGGCCGACACCCGAATGACAGGCCCGCGGACGTAACCTCGGCTGGCCGATGCGGGGAGCGACACTCACCTGTCCGAAGTGCGCGACCGAGATGCCGGTCGCCTTCAGCTTCTGTGGAAAATGCGGCGCGCGGCTTCTGGCTCTCGCGCCGGTCGAGGGTGAGACCAAGCAGGTCACGGTCCTTTTCGCGGACATCTCCGGATTCACCGCGTTGGCGGAGCGCCTCGGTCCGGAAGAGCTCCACGAGAACATGCGCGCCGCGTGGGATGCGATCGCCGTGGAGATCAGGGCGTCCGGCGGCCTCATCGAGAAGTACATCGGAGACGCCGTCGTCGCGGTGTTCGGCGCGGTCGACAACGAGGTCGACCATCCGGCGCGCGCACAACGGGCCGCCCTCGCGATCCTCGGCGCCCTCGACCGCGAGAACGAACGCATCGCCGAACGCACGGGCCGCAATCTCGCGCTGCGGATCGGAATCAACACCGGGCTCGCTGTCGCAGGCGCTGTCGGTGACAAGGAGAGCGAGTTCGGGGTGCTCGGCGACGCCGTGAACGTCGCGGCGCGGCTCGAGCAGGCGGCGGAGCCGGGAGAGGTCCTGGTCGGTGACGCCACCTACCGGCTCGCTCCGAGCCTCTTCGCGTACGAACCGCATCCGCCCGTCGCGGCGAAGGGAAAGACCGCGCCGCTCGTCGCTTGGCGGCTCCTTCGCATCGAGACCGCCGCGACGGATCACGGGCGCGCGCCGCTGGTCGGCCGCGATCAAGAAGTCGCGACGCTTCTGGGGGCCCTCGACGAAGCGCTCGCCGGAAGGGGACACATCGTTTCGATCGTCGGCGAGGCGGGGCTCGGAAAGACACGACTCGTTGACGAGCTCCTCGCCGATCCGCGCGCGCTGGGCGCCCGTGTCGCGCGCGCGCGTTGCTCGCCGTACGACGCGCACCGCGCGTATGGCGCGATCTCCGACCTCCTGCGACGGGCGCTCGCGATCGGTACGAACGCGCCGACGGAGATCGCGCACCGCATGCTCACCGAAACGGTCCCCGGCATGGAGCCGGAGGCCGCGAAGCTTGTGCTGGCCGCGCTCGGCTACAGCCTCACGCTGCCGCCGCTGTCCGGCGAGACGCGCCGCAAGCTCCTCGACCGCGCCATCCGCGATCTCATCCTTCGCGTCGCTCGCACGCAGCCGGTGATCCTCGCGTTGTCCGAGGTGCAGTGGGCGGACGCCGCTTCGCAGGAGCTTCTCGCCGCGCTCGCCCCGGCGCTCGCGGGAACTGCTGCGCTCTTCGTCACGACCTATCGCCCCGAGCTGAATCCACCGTGGTCGACGAGCCGCGGCCACGTGCAGATCCGGCTCACACCACTCGACCCAGGCGCGAGCGCTTCTCTGCTCCAGTCATTGCTCCCCGCGAGCGCGCTCCCGCAGGAGGCGGTCGACGACGTCGTCGCCCGCAGCGCCGGCAGCCCCACCTATATAGAGGAGGCGGCGCGGTGGCTTGTCGCCACCGGCGTCGTGATGGAGCGCGAAGGCGCATCGCCCCTCGCCGACGTCAGCCGGATGCGCGAGCTCCCGGATGGACTTCCGATGCTCCTGCTCCGCCGCGCGGAGCCCGCCGTCGGTCCTGAAAAGCGTGTCCTTCACGCGACCGCGGTCGCGGCACGGGCCTGTGAGCCCGGCCTGTTGCGCGCGCTCTTTGGCCAGGACCTGGATGTCGACTCGGCTCTCTCGAGCCTCTGCGCGCGTGGCCTGCTCGAGCTCGCGAGCCACGGGGACTACCGGTTCCGGCAATCGCTGTTGCGCGAGCTCGTCTACGACTCCATCTCACCGCGGAACCGCGAGGATCTGCACGGGCGGATCGGCCAGGTCATCGAGAGCGTGATGCCCGAGGTCGCGGTCCAGCAGCCCGAGCTTCTCGCCAATCACTTCGCCGAGTCGACCCACGTCACCCGCGCGATCGACTACACCATGCGCTCAGGCGACCGTGCTGTCGCGCTGTACGCGCTCGCGGACGCGCTCCATCACTATCGCGCCGCCGCGCGCCTCGCCGAGCGCCTTCCCGGCGGCGGGCAATCGGAGCGCGCTCGCGCACTCGTGCAGGCGTGCGATGCGGCGCGCGCGCTCGGCCATGAGGACGCGCTCGCGATCGCGGAGGACGCGCTCAGCGGTCCGCTCTCCGATGACGTGGTCCGCGCCGCACTTCGGCGCCGCGCCGGCGAGCTCGCGGCTCGCGCGGGCGAGACGCAGCGATCGGCCGAGCACCTCGCCGAGGCGGATCGCCTGACTCCGGCGGAGGGACGCGAACGCGCCGAGCTCACCCTCGCCAAGGCGTATCTCGCGCGCTCGGACGAGCGACCGGCCGAGGCGCTCGCCGTCGGGCGCACTGCCGTGAAGGAGGCGCTCGCGGCGAACGATCGCGGCCTCGCACTCGCGGCGGAGGAAGCCGTCGCGATCTTCGCGGCCGACTCCGGGGCGGAGGAAGAATCGCTCCGCGCGACCGAGAGATGCGTGGAGCATGCGACCGCGATCGGCGATCTGTCCGGACTGGCCCGAGCGCTCGCGCTGCTCACGTATGCGGCGCTCGATCGCGGGGAGCTCGCGAAGGCCGAGGATCTCGCGCACCAGCTCCTCGGCGCCGAGTCGCGCTTGGGAAACGTCTCCGGCGAAGCCGGCGCGCTCCGCGCTCTCGGGCGAGCGTTCTTCGGGCTCGGCCGCTTCGCCGAGGCGGAGGCGACGCTGGGGCGTGCGCTGAGCCTCGCGGATCCGTTCGCTCAAGGGCCGCAGCCGGCCGATCCGGCATCCACGCTGCTCGTGCTCGGCTCGCTTGCGATCGAGCGCGGCAACTTCGCCAGCGCCGCGACGACACTCTCGGAGGCGCGCGCCGTCGCCGAGCGATCGCCGGCGCGAGCCCACCTCGCAACCCGCATCGCGGCCGAGCTCGCGCGACTCGCGCTCTATCAGGGCTCGCTCGAGGACGCGCGGCACCACGCTTCGGCCGCCCACGCCGCCGCGATCGCACACGAGTGCCGCCGCTGCGGTGCCGGGATCGCCGCGACCCTCGTCGAGGTCGCGTGCGCGAGCGGGGATCTGGCCATCGCGGACGCGCGGCGGACCGAAGGTCTCGAGCATGCGTTCCGCCTCGGACTTCCGGTAGCGAGCGCGGAGATCCGCGCCGCGTCGGCGCGCCTCCTCGCGGCGCACGGCGATGTC
>VBGU01000101.1 GCA_005881085.1 Chloroflexota bacterium
CGGCGCGCCGCACGCGGTCGAAGAGCGCGACCGCGCTGACAACCACGAGACCAAGGAGGAGGGGTTGCATGGCGTTTCCGACGGTCTCGAAGAAGGCCTTGTACTGATCGAGACCGAAGGGGTTGCGTATGGACGCGTACCCAGCGTTCGCGTAGGTGTCGGGAGCGACCATCGTGAAGAGGACGGCGAAAACGACCGTCGCGGCGGCGAAGTACGCGACCGGTCGCCAGCGAGGCGATGGGAGATGTCCGTCCGGAAACAGAAGGGGCAGGAACAGCGCGACCACCGCGATGCCGGGCATCTCGGCCCAGAACCCGAACCAGGCCATCGCCTGGCCGAAGGGGAGCGTGCCGGGTTGGACGACAAGAGCGAGGATCGCGTACTGCATCGAAAAGAAGGACACGCCGAAGCTGACCGCCGCGGCGCAGAACATCCAGCCGATCGGATGGCGAGGGTGCGCGCTCACGATCAGCGCGCCGACGACGCCCGAGGCGGCGAGCGCGATCACGGCCCAGATGTCGAGAAGGGTCGCTCGGCCGACGAACCGCACCTCGAGAAAGAGGCTCACGGTGGCGAGAACAGCGAAAAGGGCCACGCTCGCCCACGCCAGCCAAGCGGCGCGTGACAGGTGTGGATGCGCGCCCGCGATCGGGCGCAACGCCGTCCCCTCCATACGCAACAGCCTACGCGTGCGGTGTTAGAGCAAGGCGCTTCGAAGAGCGGAGTAGATGAGGCGCGGAGCGCGGCGGCGTCCGGGACCGGTTAGCGCGGTCCGCCAGGTCGGATAAGAAAGGAGCGCGTGAGCGAGCGCGATCGCGTCGCTCGGGCGAACGCGAAGGCCCCCTTTGCGGGCGAGGTCGTTGATCGTCCGCGTGATGATCCCAAGTCGGACGCCGTCCAGCTCGCGGAGAAGCGCGGCGATCTCGCGCGGCAGCGCTCCGTCCACGAGGGTCTCGAGAAGGACCGATTCCGTGCGGTACTCGCGCTCGTGCATCGCGATGAGCTCGGCGAGAACGGAATCCGCGCTCTCACCCCGCGGGCGCCACCGCTCGATCCGCCCGATCAACCCTTTAGCCCGTCCACGCAGCGCCGCGTCCACGAGACGTTCCTTCGTCTGCGCGTGGAGGTAGACCGTCCGGGGAGCGACGTGGGCGCGTCGCGCGACTTCGCTGACGCGCAGCTTCGCATAACCGCGCCGCGAGACCTCGCGCAGGGCCGCGGACTCGATCGCGCTCGATGTTCGTGCCGTCGTGCGTGCGCGTTCGCGCTGGACGTATCGCCGATTCACTACAAGGCGAGTGTATCGGAATGATCCGAGCGCTCGAAGCGATGCGCTATCGTTGCATCCCAAGTGGGAGATCTCGCATTCGTCTTCCCGGGACAGGGCTCGCAGGCCGTCGGCATGGGCCGAGCGGTCTACGAGCAGTCGGCACGCGCCCGCGAGATCTTCGACGAGGCCGACCGCACGGTGGGGTATGAGCTGTCGAAGATCTGCTTTGACGGACCGTCCGGCGACCTGGACAACACGACGGTCGCCCAGCCCGCGATCCTCACGACGAGCGTCGCGATCCTGGAGGCATTCATCGAGTCGGTGAACGCCAAGCTCGGCCGGCGTTCGAGCGACGGTGTCGAGCCGCGCGGCGTCGCCGCGCTTCCGGCGTCGCTACGCCCACGCTTCGTGGCGGGCCATTCGCTCGGCGAATTCACGGCGCTCGTCGCCGCTGGTGTTCTCACGTTCCAGGATGCTCTCCGCCTGGTCGCCGAGCGCGGCCGCCTCGCCGCCTCGCGTGGCGCGAAGGGGGCGATGGCCGCGATCGTCGGTCTCCCCGCTGAAGAGGTCGATCGCGTTATCAAGGACACGCTGCCACTCGGGAGCGCGGTGGTGGCGAACGACAACGGGCCCGCGCAGGTCACCATCGCGGGCGACAGCGAGAGCGTCGCAAAGGTGAGCGAGGCACTGACCCGGCACGGTGCGCGGAAGGTCGTGCCGCTACGCATATCCGCGCCATTCCACTTTCCGGCCATGGGCCGGATCGGTCCCGACTTCTCGGCCTTCATGCGCACGATCCACTTCCACGAGCCGGTCGTGCCGATCGTGGCGAACGTAAGCGCGATGCCGCACCCGTCCGCATCGGCCATTCCCGACGCGCTCGTACGTCACCTCTCGAACCGAGTCGAGTGGCTGCGCTCCGTCCGCTACATGGCAGAACGCGGTGCGTCGACGTTCGTCGAGATCGGAGCCGGCCAGGTCGTCAACGGCCTGGTGAAGCGCATCGCCGACGTGAAGCTCCTCAACGTGTCGGATCCCCTGTCCATCACCGGAGCGCTGTCGGCACTGCGGGACCGCGCCGTCGCGCCGCGGTGACGCGACGCGTAGTCGTCACTGGCCTCGGGGCCGTGACGCCGCTGGGACTTGACGTGGCGAGCACGTGGGACGCCCTCGTTCACGGTCGGAGCGGCATCGCCCGGATCACCCGCTTCGATCCGTCGCCGTACGAGACCCAGATCGCCGGCGAGGTCAAAGGGTTCGACGCCGCGAAGTACATGGATCGCAAGGAGATCCGACGCACCGACCGCTTCACGCAGTACGCGGTCGCCGCCGCCGCGCAGGCGCTCGAGGACGCTGGTCTCAAGGGTGGCGGGCCGGACCGTGACCGCATCGGCGTGGCGATCGCGACCGGCGTCGGCGGGATCGAAACGCTGATCGACCAGGTGCTCCTCATGAAAGAGCGCGGACCATCGCGGCTATCGCCGTTCCTGGTGCCGATGCTCATGGCGAACGCCGGATCCGCGCAGATCTCGATGCAGTTCGACGTCCGCGGTCCGAGCCTGACTCACGTTTCGGCGTGCGCGTCGAGCTCGCACTCGATCGGCGAGTGCGCCGAGCTCATCAGGCGCGGCCAAGCGGACGTAATGGTCAGCGGGGGAGCGGAAGCCGCGGTGCTGCCGCTCCCGATCGGCGCCTTCGCGACGATGCACGCGATGAGCCGCAGGAACGACGCGCCCCAGAAGGCATCGCGCCCGTTCGACAAGGATCGTGACGGCTTCGTGCTGTCTGAAGGCTCTGCCGTCCTCATCCTCGAAGAGCGCGAGCGCGCGCTCGCGCGCAAGGCGAAGATCTACGGCGAGGTCGTGGGGTACGGCGCGACGGCCGACGCCTACCACATCACGTCGCCGTCGCCCGAGGGCGAGGGCAACGCACGCGCGATGCAGATGGCGCTCGACCAGGCCGGCATGAAGCCGTCGGACATCGAGTACATCAACGCGCATGGCACCTCGACGCAGCCGAACGACCGCGAGGAAACCGCGGCGATCAAGCACGTCTTCGGCGAGCACGCGAAAAAGCTCATGGTCTCGTCGACGAAGTCGATGACCGGTCACCTGCTCGGGGCCGCGGGCGCGCTCGAGGCCATGGCATGCGTGCTCGCCATGCGCGACGGGTGCGTACCGCCGACCATCAACTACGAGACACCGGATCCGGCGCTCGACCTCGACTACGTGCCCAACGAGGCGCGCGCGCGGCCGATCAAGACCGCGCTCTCGAACTCGATGGGCTTCGGCGGCCATAACGCCTCGCTGATCTTCCGCGCCGCGTAGCTGGCACCGCGCCTGCACGCACGTCGAGCATGCCGAAACCCCTAGAGCGCCCACCCGAAGAATGGAAGAGCGCCGGCGAGCCGATGACCGATTCGCAGGCGTCGTTCCTCAAACGTCTGTCCGCGGACGCCGGCCAGGAGTTCGACCCGAGCTTGAGCAAGGCGGCTGCCTCGCGGCGCATTGACGAGCTTCTTACTCGCGGCAAGGGCGAGTCGGCGCGGACTAGCCCGACCCGGCGCACTCCGAAAGCCGCGGCATCGCGGCCGCCAAAGGCGAAGCGCGAAGGCGGGATGAGCGAAGCGCAATCCGCGTATCTAAAGGAGCTCGCCGACGAGGAGGGCGGCGATTTCGACCCTGACCTCACAAAGGAGGAAGGGGCACGCCGCATCGGGGAGCTTCTGGTCAAGCAGATGGCGCGCCGGTCGCCGACGGAGCCGCCCTTCTAGACCGCGGCCTGTTAGTTTCGGCGCTCCATGGGTATCAAGCTCCAAGGGCGGACTGCGCTGATCACTGGCGCGGGTCGGGGGATCGGGCGCGCCACCGCGATTCGCCTCGCGCGCGACGGGGCGCGCATCGCGATCAACTTCAAGGGAAACGCGGAAGCCGCGGCGGAGGCGAGACGCCTCGTCGAGGAAGGCGGGGGTGAGGCGACCCTCATCCAGGGCGACGTGTCCGTTGACGGTCAGGCCGAGGAGATCGTGAAGGCAGCGCTCGCGTTCGGTGGCGGCCGGCTCGACATCCTCGTGAACAACGCGGGCATCACTCGCGACAACCTGCTCGTCCGTATGAGCGCCGAGGACTGGGACGCGGTCGTCGACCTGAACCTCCGCGGCGCGTTCCTCGTGACCAAAGCCGCGATGCGCCCGATGATGAAGCAGCGCGCGGGGCGCATCGTGAACGTCTCGTCCGTTGCCGGCGTCGCCGGTAACGCGGGTCAGGCGAACTACGCGTCGGCCAAAGCAGGCCTCATCGGATTCACGAAGACGGTCGCGCGCGAGATGGCCACCCGAAATATCACGTGCAACGCCGTCGCTCCGGGGTTCGTGGACACCGATCTGACGCACGGACTCCTCAAGCAGATGGAGGAAACGATCCTCAAGCAGATCCCACTCGGTCGTTTCGGCACCGTCGAGGACGTCGCGAACGCGATCGCGTTCCTCGCATCGGACGAGGCGAGCTACATCACCGGTCAGGTGCTTGTCGTTGACGGCGGGATGGTGACGGCCTAGGCATGCGACCCTCGCGGATCCTTCTCGTCGCGGGCGTCGCAGTTGTGGTGTTCGTGGTCGACCGCGTGACCAAAGCTTGGGTCAGCGAGAACATTCCCCTGGGCACGGCGCGCCCGATCATCGGCGACTACGTGCGGATCGTCCACGCGCAGAACACGGGCGCCGCGTTCGGTCTCCTGCCGGAGCGCACGACGCTTCTGTCGGTGCTCTCCGTCGTCGCGGTCCTCGCGATCGTTTACTACTACCGCCAGATCGCGAGCAACTCGGCGCTCGTCTCGGCAACGCTCGGGATGCAGCTCGGCGGCGCGTTCGGGAATCTGCTCGACCGGATCACCCAGGGATACGTCGTCGACTTCGTCGACGTGGGGGTCGGCGATATTCGCTTCTGGGCCTTCAACGTCGCTGACTCGTCGATCGTCGTCGGGATCATTCTGGTCACCGCGGCGCTCTGGTACGAGGAGCACCGCGCCGCGACGCCGAAGCCGGCTTAGTTGGGCCTGGTCGAGCGACGAGCGGCTTTGCCGTGAGGAGCGAGGGGGCAGGGGCCCCCGTTAGCCGAGCGAAGCGAGGCGTGGTCAGCCCTGAGCGCGTCTCCGGCGGAGCCGGAGATTAATCGAGTGGGGGAGCGGATCGCGCTGCGCGTCGATGAAGGCGGGCAGCGCGTGGACCGCTTTCTCGCGGCGCACAGCCAGCTCTCGCGGAGCGCCATCTCGCGTCTCGCGAAAGATGGCCGCGTGCTCGTAGACGGCACAGCGGTCGAGCCGGCGTACAAGGTCCGCGTCGGCCAGGAGGTCGTCGTCGACGTCCCGGACGCGGAGCCCGCGCTCTCGCTCGCGGCCGAGAACATCCCGATCGACGTTCTCTACGAGGACGAGGACGTGATCGTCGTGAACAAGCCGGCCGGTCTCGTGGTGCATCCGGCGTACGGTCACGCCACGGGAACGCTGGTCAATGCGGTGGTCGGACGTATCACGGCCGATACCGGTCGCGCCGCGTCGCGCCCCGGGATCGTGCACCGGCTCGACAAAGACACGAGCGGCGTCCTGGTCGTCGCGAAGAATGACACCGCTCACCTCGCCTTGGCGCGGCAGATCCAGGCCCAGAAGTTCGGCAAGGAATACCTCGCACTCGTCTGGGGCGATCCGGGGACCACGCCCGCGATCGTCGAGGCGCCCCTGCTCCGCGATCCCGACGACCGCCGCAGGATGGTCGTTCGTGCGGGTGGCCGGGAGGCCACGACGCGGTTCGAGCGCATCGCGGCGTGGCCATCGCGCTCGGGCACCGAGCGCCAGGCGCTTCTGCACGTCCGACCGGTGACCGGGCGCACCCACCAGATCCGCGCTCACCTCGCCTACGCGCGACTGCCTATCGTTGGCGACCCGGTGTATGGAAAGCGCGGCGACCAAAGCGGCCTCGAACGTCAGTTCCTGCACGCGTGGCGTTTGACAGTCCGTCTGCCCCGAGGCGGCGAGCGCACGTTCACGGCTCCGCTCGCGCCTGAGCTCGCCGCGTACCTGCGCGCGCTCGGCACACCGGTCGCGTCGACTCCGCTCCTGGAGGAGCTGGGCTGAGCATCGACGGTCGCGGCCTCCTTGTCATCATCTCCGCGCCGTCCGGCGCCGGGAAGGACACGGTGATCCATCGCCTCGTCAAGGAGCTAGACGATGCCGTCGTGTATGTCACGGCCACGAGCCGCAAGCCGCGCCGTGGCGAGCAGCACGGGATCGACTACTACTTCTACGAGCCGGAGAAGTTCCGCGCGGAGATCGAGGCCGGGAACTTCCTCGAGTGGTC
This sequence comes from Chloroflexota bacterium, assembly GCA_005881085.1. Lineage (GTDB taxonomy): Bacteria > Chloroflexota > Limnocylindria > P2-11E > P2-11E > 3-1-20CM-2-70-9. Next base: position 6,621 of record VBGU01000101.1, read on the forward strand.
GATGGTGCATGGCGACTTCAAAGGGGTGCGCAAGGACGCGCTCGCCGACACCCTCCGCGATCACCGGATCGTCATCGTCAAGCCGGAGCCGCAAGGAATGCGGAAGATCAAAGCGATGCTGCCGGAGGCGTTGACCGTTTTCATCATGCCCCCGTCCCTCGATTCGCTCCGCAAACGGCTCGTCGATCGCGGAACCGAGACCGACGAGCAGCGCGAGCTGCGGATGCGCAACGCCGAGATCGAGATGGCCGCGGCGCCGGAGTACGACTACGTGGTCGTGAACGACGACGGCAAGATCGACAAGACCGTGAAGGAGATCGCCGAGATTGTGCGGAAGGAGATGACGAAACCGCGACACTACGACCTGTGAGCGCCTGTGCCAGGCGATCACACGTCGCCGGAGCGCAGCGGAGGTACGAGCTATGACGGCCAGGACCGTGGAGGTCGCCGTCTTCGCGGGCGTGCGCGGACCGGCGCGCACCTTCAGCTACCTCGTACCCGACGGGCTCGACCTGCTCCCCGGACACCTGGTCCGCGTCGGGCTCGGAGCGCGTGCCGTGCCGGGCGTGGTCATATCGCTCGACGGCGCGCCTGCCGCGCGCGAGCTGAAAGCCGTCGACGCTCTGGTGCATCCCCTTCCGCTCCTTCGACCGCACCAGCTCGCGCTCGCGAGCTGGATCGCGGCGCGGTACCGCTGCGGGCTCGCCGACGCCGTGCGCGCGATGGTCCCGCCGGCGCTCGCCTCGCGCGCGCGATCGTCTCGCCTCGCGGCCGCGCGCGGGGAACGAACTGAAGCGATCTTCGCGCTCGATTCCGGTGGCCGAGACGCGCTCGCGGGAGCGGTTCGCGTCGGCGCCCGGCAGCTCGCGACCCTGCGCGCACTGGCCGCTGGCGCCGTGACGTCACGCGATCTCGCGGATGCGGGCGGGTCGGCGGCCGCGGCACGCGCGCTCGCAAAACGCGGCATGGTGCTGGCAAGCGCGCGCGCGGTGCGACGCGTGCCCGCCGAATTTGCTTTCCCGGATGAAGATCGTGCCCGGGATCTCCCCGCGACCGGACCGCAGGCCGTCGCCATCGGGGAGATCACCGGGGCGCTGGGCTCGGGCCGCGGCTTCCTCCTTCATGGAGTGACGGCGAGCGGCAAGACCGAGGTGTACCTGCGCGCGGCCACGACGGCGCTCGCGCGCGGCGACGGCGTGATCGTCCTCGTGCCGGAGATCATCCTCACGGCGCAGGTCGTCGCGCGGTTCATCGCGCGTTTCGGCGATCGCGTCGCGCTTCTGCACAGCGCCCTTTCGGCAGGCGAGCGTTTCGACGAGTGGCGGCGGATCCTCGACGGAGTCGCCGACGTGGTCGTCGGCTCGCGCTCCGCGCTCTTCGCGCCGCTCGAGCGCCTCGGTCTGATCGTCGTCGACGAGGAGCAGGAGCCGTCGTACAAGCAGGAGAGCGACCCGCGCTATCACGCGGTCGACGCCGCGCTCGAGCTCGGTCGCATCACCGGAGCCGCCGTCGTGCTGGGAAGCGCGACACCCCGCGTCGTCACGTACGAGGCGGCGCGTAAAGGCGAAATCACGCCTCTCGCGCTGCCGGAGCGCGTCGGGGAGCTGGCGCTGCCGCCAACGACGGTGGTCGATCTGCGTCTCGAGCTCCGGACCGGCAATCGCGGCACCCTGTCGCAAGCGCTGCGCGAGGCGCTCCAGCGGACCGTCGCCGCGGGCGAACAGGCGATCCTTTATTTGAATCGCCGCGGCTTCGCGACCGTGGTGCTCTGCCGCGATTGCGGCTACGTCGCGAAGTGCCCGGCCTGCGACATTCCATATGCGCTTCACGTCGGGGGACGGGGGGCGGAGCCCCCCGACTCGCTCGTGTGCCACCGGTGCGGTCGCCGCGAGGCGAGAGCGCCGGAGGTGTGCCCAGCGTGCGGCAGCGCGCGCATCAAGCAGCTCGGTGTCGGGACCCAGCGAGTAGAAGAGGAGGTGCGGGCCGCCGTTCCGCGCGCGAAGGTGATCCGCCTGGATCGTGATGCCATCCGCGCGAAGGGCGCCCATGCTGCGGCCTACGAGCGGATGCGCTCGGGCGACGCGCAGGTCATCGTCGGCACGCAGATGCTCGCGAAGGGCTTCGACCTGCCCCATGTCACGCTCGTTGGCGTCGTGAACGCGGACACGATCCTCAATCTTCCCGACTTCACCGCTGCGGAGCGCACCTTTCAATTGCTCACGCAGGTGCTCGGCCGGTCGGGACGCGGCGAGGCAGGCGGGCGGGGGATCGTGCAGACCTATCTACCGGAGCACTACGCGATCCGCGCGGCGGCCGCGCATGACTACGTCGCGTTCGCCGAGGCCGAGCTCGAGGGGCGTCGGCGGTTCGGTTATCCGCCGTTCGGACGGCTCGCGATGCTGTCGACGCAGGCGAAGAAGATCGAGACGGTCGAGAAACGGTCACACGAGCTCGCGGCGTGGCTGCGCGAGGCCGCCGGCGACGACGCGGAGGTGCTTGGGCCGGCGCCCGCATTCGCCGCGAAGCGCGCGGGAAGCTATCGCGCGCAGATCGTTCTGCGCGGCGATCCCGAGCGCGTGCTCGATCGCGTCACCGTGAGCGACGAGTGGACGGTCGACGTAGACCCGGTGACACTTCTCGGATGAGCGACGACATCAAAGAACCGAAGGAGCCGGCGCCGCCGCGACTGCGCGTCACGAAGGGCACGCCGTGGCGCATCGACGCGGGCCGTCGCGCGAAGTGGTCCGCACGCAGCTTCGTTTCGGCCAATGCGGTCGAGGTCAGGCAGATCGGCGACCCGGTACTGCACGCGCCGGCGAAGAAGCCGCGGCTCAGCCGGCCCGAGCTCGAAGCGCTCGTCGCGCGCATGTTCGCGTCGATGGTCGTAGCGCACGGCATCGGGATCGCGGCGCCGCAAATCGGCGTTGCCCTGCGCGTCGCGATCATGGACGTCGACGAGGCCGGCATCGTCGCGATCGAGCCGACCATCGAATGGACGAGCGAAGAGAAGGAAGAGACGAGCGAAGGCTGCCTCTCCGTGCGCGGCCTCTACGGAATGCTCGAGCGCCCCGTCGCCGCGCGCCTCGTCGCGGACGATCTCGCCGGAAAGCGATTCACGCTCATGGGCGACGAGTTCGGGGCCCAGTGCATGCTCCACGAGACCGATCATCTGAGCGGCGTCCTGTACGTGGATCGGCTCCGATCGCGGGAGGATCTCCATACGGTCGAGCCTGACGAGGAGGAACGGGTTTCCGCCTAGCACAGCGCGCTCTGTTCCTCGGTACCCCTGACTTCGCGGTTCGCTCGCTCGAGGCACTCGACCGTCTTCGCGAGAGCGGCGTCGTTCAGATCGCCGGAGTGGTGACGCAACCCGATCGTCCCGCATCGCGCGGTGTGTTGCGCGAGCCCGCGGTGAAGGTCGCGGCGCGCGCGATGGGTCTGGCGGTCCGTCAGCCGGCGCGCCTCGATGACAAAGAGGTGGCCGCCATCCTCGCGCTGCGACCCGAGCTGCTGGTCTGGTCCGCGTACGGCAACAAGATCCCGAAGGCGCTCCTCGCCGCCGTGAGTGGCCGCGCCCTCAACGTGCACGCATCGCTTCTTCCTCGTTGGCGCGGTGCGGCGCCGATCGCGCACGCCATCCTCGCCGGCGATCCCGAAACCGGAGTCACGTTGATGGAAGGCACGACGGAGCTCGATGCCGGGCCGATCCTCGCGCAGACCCGAACGAAGATCGGCGACGAGACGAAGGGTGAGCTCGAGGAACGCCTCGCCAAGCTCGGTGGCGAGCTTCTCGAGCGCGAGATGCCGAGGTACCTGGCCGGCAAGATGGTCAGACGGCCGCAGGATCAGAAACAGGTCACGCTCGCTCCGAAGCTCGAGCCGCGCGGAGGCGAGCTCGACCTCGCGCGCCCGGCGGAGGAGCTCGTGCGCCGGGTGCGCGCGTACACGCCCGATCCCGGCGCGTTCGTCACGTTCCGCGGTCAGCGCATCGGCGTGCTGCGCACCACCGTCGTCGGTGGCCGCGGGACCGATCACGGCGTCTTCGAGATCCGCAACGGAACGCCGCACCTCGCGGCCGGCGCTGGTTGGCTGCGACTCGACCAGGTGAAGCCGGCCGGCAAACGCGCGATGAGCGGCGCGGATTGGGCGCGCGGGCTTCGAGACGTTCGAGCGGACGAGCGTGTCCCGTCGTGAGTCGCGCCGCTACGCTCGACCCGATGACCGACATCCGTCCCGCCGTCAGCGACCTCAGCAGAGAGCAGCTTCTGGCGTGGCTCTCCAAGCACGGCGAGCCCGCGTACCGCGCGAAGCAGATCCGGCGGCACGCCACCCACGGCACCGAGCGCGGGTTCGAAGACCTGACCGATCTGCCGAAGTCGCTTCGCGACGCGCTCGCGCGGTCGTTTCGCTGGTCGTCGGTCGAGCCGGTGCGCGAGGAGGCGAGCGCGGACGGCGAAACGCGCAAAGCGCTTTTGGAGCTGCGCGACGGCCACCACATCGAGAGCGTGCTCATGCCGCATCACGGGGCGCGCAACGCGGTGTGCGTTTCAACGCAGGCGGGATGTCCGATGGCCTGCGCGTTCTGCGCGACCGGCGAGATGGGTCTCGTCCGGAACCTCACCGCGGGCGAGATCGTCGACCAGATCCGGCACTGGCAGCGCGAGCTTGCCGAGCGTCAAGAGCGCGTATCGCACGTCGTCTACATGGGGATGGGGGAGCCGTTCAACAACTACGACGCGACGCTCGCGTCGGTGCGGTCGCTCATCGACCCCGAGGAATTCGGCATCAGCCCGCGGCGTTTGACGATCTCAACCTGTGGCGTCGTTCCGGGGATCGACGCGCTCGGCGAGGAAGGACTGCCGATCAACCTCGCCGTCTCGCTGCACGCGCCGGACGATCCGACGCGTGCGCGCATCATGCCGGTCAATCGAAAGTGGGGCGTCGAGGAAGTCCTGGCGGCGGCGGCGCGCTATGTCAAGCGCACGAAGCGCCGCGTCACGTTCGAGTACGTCCTTCTCGCGGGCGTGAACGACTCGGTGGAGACAGCGCGCTCCCTCGCGGCCCTGATAACGCGCCACGGTCCCACGAAAGACGCGCACGTGAATCTCATCCCGTACAACCCTGGCGCCGGCGGCTTCAAGCGGCCGTCCGTCGACCGGATGGAGGCCTTCACGAAGGTCTTACAAGAGCAGGGCATTGCCGCGACGCTGCGGATCAGCAAAGGGCAGGACATCGCCGCGGGGTGCGGTCAGCTGAAAGTGGCGGAAGGAAAAGCCGCGTTGTCTCCGAACTGATAGCGGTGGGCTGAAAGCCAGGCGATAGCGTTCCGCGGATGTCCTCTGACGTGGCGAGGCGCGGGCTAACTTCGCAGATGGCCGCGATCTTTTTCGTGACGGCCGCCGCGCTTCTCTTCCAGGTAGCGCAGACCCGGCTCTTCAGCGCGGCGTTTGGTTACCACCTGACCTATCTCGTCATCAGCGTCTCGTTGCTGGGCGTCGGATGGGGCGCGACGCTCTCCGCTGTCTTCGACGCGCGGCCGCGACGACCCTCGCTCGGTTGGCTCGCGGTCGCGGCCGCCGCGAGCATCGTCCTCGCGCTTCTCGTCGAGACGCACGTCGATCCGATGTCGAATCTCGGCCTCGCCGTCGGCGCGGCGTATCTCCTCGGCTTCCCGCCGTTCGCCTTTGCGAGCTGGATCGTCGTCCGCAGCCTGCGCGAGCGCTCGGCGCAGGCCGGGAAGCTCTACGCCGCCGATCTCGCGGGCGCCAGCACCGGCAGCATCCTGGCGCTCGTCGGGCTTCCCATGCTCGGCGCGCCCGGCCTCTATGGCCTCGCCGCCACCCTCGCGGCGGTCAGCGCCACGCTGTCACTCCGCGGCCGGAGACGCGTCCTACCCGTCGTGACGTGCATCGTGCTGACCGGTGTGCTCGCGGGCTGGGGCGACATCGTCGCTCCGCCGCAGGCTGGTCCCGAAAAGAGCGCGGTGTACGCGCCAGGCATCGACCACCTGGCGACGAGATGGGATCCGTCCTCGCGAGTCGACGTCGTCCAGTACCAGGGTCAGCCGATCGGCTACCAGTACCTCCATTTCGTCGACCCGGCCTACACCGGGCCGCGGCCCGACGCGCATCTCATGTCGCTCGATCTATCGGCGGCGACGCCGATCCTCGATGGCCGTGGCGACATGAGCGTGCTTCGCCAAACGATCATCGCCGCCCCGTACGAGCTCGTCGCGGACCCTTCGGTGCTCGTGATCGGACCGGGCGGTGGCGTCGACATCCAGAACGCGCTCGTCCACGGAGCCCGTTCGGTCGATGCGGTCGAGGTGAACCGCGCGGTCGTTGCACTCATGCGCGGAGAGTTCGCCGACTACAGCGGCGATCTGTACACGGCCCCGCGTGTTCGCGTCGTCGAGGACGAGGCCCGGAGCTACATCCGCCGCTCGAGCGATCGCTACGACCTGATCGCGATGACCGTTGTCGATAGCTGGGCCGCCCTCGCGAGCGGTTCCTATGCGCTCACCGAAAGCTACCTCTATACGTCCGAGGCGTTCCAGGATTATCTCGGTCACCTGAGCCCTGGTGGGGTCCTCGCGGTCGGCCGCTGGTACAGAGATCCACCCGTCGAGATGCTTCACACCGCGCAGCTCGCGGCGACCGCGCTCCGCTCGGAGGGTGTCGCCAATGTCGCGGACCGCATGGTGGTCCTTCGGTATCTGAACTTCGGTCTCCTCATCGTCCAGCCGGCGCCGTTCGACGCGGCCTCCATCGCGAAGATCCGCACCTTCGCGAACGCGCACCACTTCGCGATCGAATACGACCCGCTCGCGCCGGCGGGGCCATTCCTTGCCGCCGCGCTCGACGATCGCGGTGTCCCGGCGACCGACGACCGCCCCTTCTTCTTCGCGGCCGACCTCGGAGACAACCGCGTCCCGGCCGCGTACGCGATCCTCTTCGTCGCCCTCGTCCCGGCCGTTCTCCTGTCGTACCTGCTGCTCATCCGACCGCTCCGCCGCGCGATCGGCCCGGTGCTCGGGTCGGGAATCGGCATCGCCACGACGCTCCGTTCGCTCGCCGTGGGTCTCGGTTTCATCGGCGCGGAGATCGTGCTGCTCCAGCGTCTCACGCTGTATCTCGGCCAGCCCGCCTTCGCGTTGTCGCTTGGCCTCGCCGCCCTGTTGATCGGCGCCGCCATCGGATCGAGTCTCTCGGCCAGGCTGCGGCAGGATCCCGATCAATCGTCGGCGATCTGCGCCGTCGCCGTTCCGGTCCTGCTCGTGTTGCTGACGTGGGTCGCGTCGATCACCCTCGCGTGGCCACTCGTGGGACGTGGTGCAGTGGCGGTGCTGGCGTCCGCCGGCCTCGGCATCCCGCTCGGGGCCGTCTTCCCGAAGATCGTCGCGCAGGCAGGCGCGGCCGATCCGCGCTTGGTGAGCTGGGCCTGGGCGATCAACGGCGCCGCATCAGTCATAGGCTCGATCCTCGCGGTGGCGTTGACGATCAACGTCGGATTCACGACCGTCGGCGTCGTTGCGGCGGCGTGCTACCTCGTGCCGGTCCTTGCGGGGCGCGCGCAGCGGCTGCGGCCCAGCGACCAAGCCGTGAGCGAGAGATCCTCGGTCGCGACCTCATAAGCGCCCGACGTCACTGGCCAGCGCGCCGCCGATTAGGCGCGCGGCCTAATGCATCACCGGATCGGCGGCGGCAAAGTCCGAAGCGGCGCGCAAGCCCGGGACCGGAGAGAAGACCACCAACAGGATCGAGAGCGCCATCCCCGCCCATCCGACGGCGATCGCGCCGCGCACACCGATTTGCTCCGCGACGAACGCCGCGAGGAGAGCGCCGAGCGGGTAGCCGAGTCCATGCGCGACGACGTCGAGGGTCCCGTTCACGCGCCCGAGGACGCGGTCCGGAATGACGCCCTGGATGAGCGACCGCTCGGCGACGCCCCCGATCGTCTGCAGGCCGTCGCCGATGAGCTGCGGGAGGAAGACCATGAGCGTCGCCACCGCGACCGGTCCCTGGGCCAGCGGTGTGAGCACGCCGAGCATCGAGGCGGCGATGGCCGTGCCAACGAGCGCGCGGCCGATACCCACCGCGTTGACGACACGCGACGCGAAGAGCGACCCGACGAGGGACCCGACGCCTCCGGCCGAGATGACGATGCCCAGCAGGAATGGATCGAGGTGCAGCTCGCGTAGCAGGTAGATCGAGTAGAGCACGCCGTAGAACGCGCCGAAAACGTGGTCGGGCACCGAGCGGGCGGCCAGCGGGAAGACGATCGCGTGATGGCGCACGATGCGCAGCCCCTCGGCGATCTCCTGCACGATTTGGGTCGTTGCCTCGCGCGGAGGTCGCGGTGGCTCAGGCGCACGGATCATCACCAGGGTCACCGCCGATACGACGAACGACACGGCGTCGACGAGGATCGCGAACGGCGCGCTCACGATCTGCACGAGCGCTCCCGCGAAACCGGGGCCGCCGATCTCCGCGATCGCCGAGCTTGTCGCGAGCCTGCTGTTGCCTTCGACGAGACGGTCGCGACCGATCAGCGTCGGCACGTACGCGGGGTACGCGGCGTCGAAGAGCGCACCGAGGCACGCTTCGAGGAACATGACCACGTAGAGCTGCTCCATCCGCAGCGCGCCGAGCGCGTACGCGACGGGGATCGACAGCAGCAACACAGCGCGGATGAGGTCATCCCAGATGAGCAGCGGACGCCGCCGCAGGCGGTCGACCCAAGCACCTGCGATGAGGCCGACCAGCAGCACGCCCAGGCTCGTCACGATCACCAGCACCGCCAGCTCCCACGGGCCGGCGCCTAGGACCAGTAGCGCGACGAGCGGCACGGCGGTTCGGGTGACGACCGTGCCCAGCTCGGACACGGTCTGACCGATCCAGAGCTTGCGGAAATCCTGGTGTTGCCAAAGGGATCGCGCTGACACGATGGGGGAGCGTACCGTCGCGCCGACGAGCCGTTCTAGCGGCGCGCGCGCTCCTTTTTCTTCGCCATCCGGGCGTCCTTCGTCTGATTGCGGCGGCAGCGCGTGCACACCAAGAGCTTGGTGCCGTCGATGACCGCGGGATGAAGGTTCGCGTCGAAACGGCGGTGCGTGTGCACCTTCGAGTGGCTCACGTTGTATCCGTAGGCGGCGGTCTTGCCGCAGATCGCGCAGGCGCGTGGCATCGCGGCGAACTCCTTAGGGGAACTAATCTCAAATGTTACAGTCGCGACCATCGTTAGGCAATTCGATGGCGCTGCGCTCCTGCGCGCGCTTGAGGCCGCGACGGCGCGTCTTGAGGCGGGTGCGGACGAGGTGAACGCGCTCAACGTCTATCCCGTTCCGGACGGCGACACCGGCACGAACATGCTTCACACCATGCGCGCCGCCGTGAAACGCGCGCGCGATGCGGAGCCGACGATCGATAAGGTGAGCGCGGCCGCGGCCTACGGTGCGCTGATGGGCGCGCGCGGAAACAGCGGCGTGATCCTTTCGCAGGTCATCCGCGGTCTGAAGGAAGCGTTCGCCGGCAAGGAGACCGCCGGCGTCGCCGATGTGCGGCGAGCGGCCGAGTTGGCACGCAAGTACGCGTACGAGGCGGTGAGCGCGCCGGCGCCGGGCACGATCCTCAGCCTCACGGCATCGTTCGCGAAGTCCGCGGCGGCCGAGGCCGACGATGTCGTCGACATGTTCGGGCGCATCGCGACCGACGCGCATACCGCCGTGAAGCGCACGCGCGACGAGAACCCCACCAATCGCGCGGCCGGCGTCGTCGATGCCGGCGCGCGCGGCCTGCAGCTCATCCTCGAGGGCGTCCTATCGAGCTTCACCGGCGAGGAGATCCCGCTCGAGCCCATGGCGCCGGCCGAGCGTCCGGTTGGCCAGTCTTCGGTGTCCGAGGCGCCGTCGTGGGAGGGCGCATACGACGTTCAATTCCTGGTGGAACGCCCCTCGCGCCCGATCGCCGCGGTGCGCGAGGAGATGCTCAAGTTCGGAGCGGACTGCGTGCTCGTGGTCGGCGACGAACAGCTCCTCAAGGTGCACGTCCACACGCTCGAGCCGGACCAGATCGTTCGCATCGGCCTCACGGCCGGCCGCATCGCCGATGTGGTCGTCGAGGATCTCGACGCGATGACCGCCGAGCACGAGCGCGCGACCGGCATCGTCGTGGCTTCGGCGCCGCGGGCGCCGGCCGCGGCGGTCGGCGTCGTCGCGGTGGTACCCGGTGAAGGCTTCGCCGCGGTGGCGCGATCGCTCGGGGCGTCGCCGCTCCGCGGCGGTCCGACGATGAACCCCTCGACCGAGGAGCTCCTCGCCGCGATCACGGCCGCGAACGCGCAGGCCGTGCTCATCCTGCCGAATGACAAGAACGTGATCCTCGCCGCGCAGCAGGCCGCGAAGGTCGCGAGCATCCCGGTCCACGTCGTGCCGACGCGCAACGTCGCGCAGGGCATGGCCGCGCTGGTCGCATTCGATCCGGCGAAGGATCTCGCCGACAACGCGAAGGCGATGGGCGAGGTCGCGGAACGTGCGCACGGCATCGAGGTCACGCGCGCCGTGCGCGATGCGACCATCGACGGTGAGCGCGTAAAGAAGGGCGAGGCCATGGCACTGCTCGACGGCCGGGTCGTCGCGCACGGCGAGGACGAGGAGACCGTTCTCTGCGATGCGGCGAAGCGGTTGACGGATTCCGAGATCTTCACGCTGTACGGCGGCGCGGACGTCGACGACGCTCGCGTGGAGCACGCCGCGCAGCGCCTCCGCGCAGCCTGCCCTCGCGTTTCGGTCGAGGTGGCCCACGGTGGCCAGCCCCACTACCCATTTATCGTCGCCGCGGAATAGTCCTAGTTCCCTCAGGTACCACCTGGGCATTGCACATTTAGCGAATTAGCTAAATACTCGCGGCGTGCGCAACGCCGCGCGGGTTTTCCGGGCCCTCGCCGATCCGACGAGGCGCCAGATCCTCGAGGAGCTGAAGCGCGGCGAGCTCGCCGCGGGCGAGATCGGAGGGCGCTTCGCGATCTCCGCGCCGTCGATCTCGCGGCATCTCGCCATCCTGAAGGCCGCGGAGCTGGTCAGCGAGCGGCGCGACGGGAACCGGATCCTCTACCGGCTCGTCCCGGAGACGCTGATCGTCAGCCTCAACTCGTATCTCAGCGCGGTCTGCCCGACGCAACTGCGGCAGAGGCGAAGGATCGCCGCCAAGCGCGTATGAGGATCGCGATCACGGGTGGGACCGGCTTTGCCGGTCGCCACCTTGCGAGGGCGCTTCTTGCGGATCGGCACGACGTCGTCATCGTCGCCCGCGGCGTCGACAGGCGCGACCAGTCCATCCTCGGAGCAGGGGCCACATTCGTCGCGGCGTCGACCGATGACGGCGACTCCCTGCGTCGATCGTTCTCTGGCTGTGAGGCCGTGGCGCATTTTGCGGGGATCAACCGCGAGATCGGCGAGCAGACGTACGAGCGCGTGCACGTCCGCGGGACCAGGGCGGTCGTCGACGCGGCGCGTGCGGCAGGCGTCCGCAAGATCGTGTACCTGAGCTTCCTGCGCGCTCGCCCGAATTGTGGGTCGCCGTACCACGAATCCAAATGGGCAGCCGAGGAGATCGTGCGAGCGTCCGGCGTGGATTACACGATCCTCAAATCCGGCGTGATCTACGGTCGAGGCGACCATCTGCTCGATCATGTGAGCCGCGCCCTCTACACGTTTCCGTTCTTCCCCCTCGTC
>VBGU01000102.1 GCA_005881085.1 Chloroflexota bacterium
GTGACCGAGGCGCTGCCGTTCGCCGATGAGCCGCCGGCAGATCTGGAGCCGACGACGATGTTCTCGGTGGAGCGGATCCGCGCGGAACTGCCGCCAGGCGGATCCTTCGGGCTCCGCGACCTCCGCCTCTTCCAGCGCTGACCGCCGCGCGGCACCATGCTTTGGACGTGACACCGACGGCAGCCGGCACCAGAGCAGCCGACGACGCGCCGGCAACCTCGCTCGACCTTCCGGTCACGCGCATCCCCGGGATAGGCACCGAGTCGGCGAAGCTCCTCGAGCGGATGAACATCCACTCGATCGGCGAT
>VBGU01000103.1 GCA_005881085.1 Chloroflexota bacterium
ACGTGCGCGCGACCTGGTTCGGACGCGCGTTCGTGAAGGAGACGCACCGCGAGGGCGAGCGGGTGCGGATCTCGGGAAAGGTCAGGTTCTTCGGGCGCACGCTTCAGTTCAGCCAGCCGACGCTCGAGCGCGCCGACGCCGAGGCCGTCCATACCGGACGGCTCGTCCCGATCTACCCGCTGACGGAAGGGATCAAGCCGGGTCAGATGCGCCGCTGGCTGCACACCGCGATCGAGGGCGGCCCGCGCCGCACCGGCCTCGTTGGCGAGGTCCCCGAGCCGCTCCCGCCCCCGATCCGCGAGCGCCATCGGCTTCCCGATATCGCGTCGGCGCTCCGCCAGGTGCATTTCCCGGACGACGTGGAGCTACTG
>VBGU01000191.1 GCA_005881085.1 Chloroflexota bacterium
GGCTATTTCGCCTATGACGTCCTGCGTTCGCCGATCGGGACACCAGCGATGCAGAAGGTCGCCGGGGCGATCTACGTGGCGGCAGTGGCGTTCATCCAGCGCCAGTACCGGACCATCGCACTCCTCGCGGTCGGCGGCATGGTCCTCATCGGTCTTGTCATCTATTTCTTCGAGTCGGCCCCCGGCGTGTCCGCGAGTGAGCTCGCGATCAAGACCTCGATCGCCTTCATCGTCGGCGCAGCGTGCTCGATGGCATCCGGGATCGTCGGGATGTTCGTCGCGGTCAAGTCAAATTTGAGAACCGCAGCGGCGGCGCAGCACAGCGTCGCCGATGCCCTCCGCATCTCGTTACGCGGCGGTGCGGTCTCCGGAATCCTCGTCGTGGGTCTCTCGTTGATCGGTGTGTTCGTCATGTTCATCGCGTACGGCGGATTCGAGCATCCCGAGCAGGCGCCATTCACGATCGTCGGCTTCGGCTTCGGAGCGTCGTTCGTCGCGCTCTTCGCGCAGCTTGGCGGCGGGATCTACACGAAAGCCGCCGATCTCGGTGCCGACCTCGTCGGAAAAGTCGAAGCGGGAATTCCCGAAGACGACCCGCGCAACGCGGCTGTTATCGCGGACCTGGTCGGCGACAACGTCGGCGACTGCGCCGGCCGCGGCGCGGACCTCTTCGAGTCGACCGCCGCCGAGAACATCGGCGCGATGATCCTGGGCGTGACCATTTACCTGGTCACGCACAACGTCGCGTGGATCGTCTTCCCGCTGGTCGTGCGCGGCTTCGGCCTTATCGCCAGCGTCATCGGCATCTTCACCGTGCGCGGAAGCGACACCAAGAGCCCGATGTCGTCGCTAAACCTCGGCTACTACATCACCGTCGGGCTCTCGATTGCCGGGATGTACTTCGTCACCAACCAGATGCTGAACGAGAAGGGCGCCGGATACTGGTTCTTCTACGCCGGCGTCGTCGGGATCCTCACGAGCCTCGCGTTCGTGTTCATCACGCAGTACTACACGGCGGGAGACTGGCGACCGGTGAAGGAGATCGCGGAGGCCGCCAAGACGGGTCCGGCCACGACGATCATCTCGGGTGTCGCGGTCGGTTTCGAGACGACCGCCGCGTCGGTAATCACCATCTCCATCGCTCTGTTCCTGAGCCACTGGTTCGGCGACCAGTGGGGCGCCGCGACCGGCCTGCCGCACGGCGGCATCTACGGCACCGCCGTCGCGACGATGGGCATGCTGATGAGCGCCGCGTTCATCCTGGCCGAGGACACGTTCGGTCCCATCACGGACAACGCCGGCGGGGTCGCGTCGATGGCGCGCGCATCCGAGGAGACCCGTGAGCGGACGGACCGTCTCGACGCCGTCGGCAACACCACGAAAGCGCTGACCAAGGGCTACGCCGTCGGTTCGGCCGCACTCGCGGCGTTCCTGCTCTTCTCGGCTTATCTCGACAAGGTGGCGCAGCTCACGGGCAAGCCGTTCAACACGGTCGACCTCGCGAAAGTTGACGTGTTCCTCGGCGGCTTCCTTGGGGCGATGCTGGTGTACCTGTTCTCTTCGCTCGCGATCCGCGCGGTCGGTCGCGCCGGCGCCGCGATCATCGAAGAGGTGAGGACGCAGTTCCGCGAGCACCCCGGGATCATGGCCGGCACCGAGGAACCGAATTACGCGCGTGTCGTGGACATCACCACCGCCTCGGCGCTGCGCAACATGATCGCGCCGGGTCTTCTCGCCGTGCTCGCGCCGGTCGTCGTCGGTTATCTGCTCAAGGCGGAGGCCGAGGCGGCGCTACTGATGGTCGGCACGATGGCTGGTGTCATCCTCGCGACCGTTCTCAACAACGGCGGTGGCGCGTGGGACAACGCTAAGAAGTACATCGAATCGGGAATGCTGAAAGACGAGAAAGGCAATGTCTTGGGCAAGGGGACCCCTGCCCACGCGGCGGCGGTCGTCGGCGACACTGTCGGAGATCCCTTTAAAGACACGGCAGGCCCGAGCCTGCACGTCCTCATCAAGCTCCTGGCGACCATCACGCTCGTTCTCGCCCCGCTGTTCGTCTAGACGTAGGCCGCGGCCGCGGGTCCTGTCCCGGCTCGCGGGTCTCTCGCTCAGCGCACCCTCCCCGCCATCGCAGCTCGCTTTGCTCGCTGCTGGCGGGTCCCCGGGGCACCCGCGCTTCGCGAGAGCCCCTGCTTGCCGTGCCACCCGCGGCCAGGGCCGGTCGCGTCGCCGCGCCTCGCGTGAATCGTTGTTCGCTCAGCTAACCTCGGGGCGTGCCGAGCTCGATCGACTTCAATAGCGATCTTGGAGAGGGCGCCGGCACCGATATGGCGCTCATGCCGCTCATCACGAGCGCGAACATCGCGTGCGGTGGGCACGCAGGCAACGAGAACACGATGCGCACCACGGTCGAGCTCGCTATCCGGAACAAGGTCGCCATCGGGGCGCATCCGGGATATCCCGACCGCGAAAGATTCGGGCGCGTGCCGATGGACATCTCCGCCCGCGAGCTGATCGAGTCGATCCGCCGACAGGTCGAGTCGCTGGTCGGGATCGCGTCGCGCATGGGCGCGCGCGTGACGCACGTGAAGATGCACGGCGCGCTGTACAACCAGGGCGAGCGCGACGCGACCGTTGCGCGCAACATCATCTTCGGTGTGCAGGCGGCTACCAGCGGGCATGAGCTCGTCATAGTCGCGCCGCCGGGCTCGGCGATGGCGCAAGAGGCGAGCGGCATGGGAATGAAAGTCGCGCGAGAAGGCTTCGTGGACCGCGCGTATGAACCTGACGGGACGCTGCAGTCCCGCTTGATCGCGGGCTCGGTACTCACCGATCCGGCGGACGGGGTTCGGCAGGCTCTCTCGTTCGTGAAGAACGGCGGGGTGACCGCCGTCGATGGGACATTTCTGAAGCTCGCGGTCGACACGCTCTGCGTGCACGGCGACACCCCGGGCGCGCCCGACATCGCGCGCGCGGTCCGCGATGCGCTCGGCAAAGCCAAGGTGAAGGTCGCGCCGTTCCGGTCCTGAGCGATCTACGGATCAGTCCCTTCGGCGACGGCGCGCTGCTCGTCGAGCTCGGCGACCAGATCGATGACGCGGTCGCGGCCGGTGCTCGCGCGCTCGCGGACGCGTGGGACGCGATGGCTCACGGTCGCGCGGTCCCCGCGTATGCATCCGTCGTCGTGCGGTTCGATCCCCTTCGTCTCGCGCCCGCCGATGCGGAGCGCGAGGTCATGCGGCTCGCGAAGGCCCAGGGTCGCGCGACACTTGAGAGTGGTCGCGAGGTCGAGATTCCAACGCATTACGACGGACCGGATCTTGTCGAGACCGCTGAGCGATCGGAGCTCCCCGTCGATGAACTCATCGCTCTGCATTCGGGTCGCGTGTACCGCGCGTTCTTCCTCGGATTCCTGCCCGGCTTCGCGTACTGCGGCGTTCTGGATCCGCGGATCGTTGCGCCTCGCCTGATGAGTCCGCGCGAGCGTGTCCCCGCAGGATCGGTGGCCGTCGCGGACGGGCAGACCTCTATCTATCCGTTCGATTCACCCGGCGGCTGGCGGCTGATCGGACGGACCGACGTCCGCGTCTTCGACAGCGCGAAAGAACCGCCTGTGCTGATCCGTCCAGGCGATCGGGTGCGGTTCGTCGCGCGATGATCCGGATCGAGGCGACCGGACTGCGCGCGACCGTCCAGGATCGCGGTCGGTTCGGTCATCTTCGGGAAGGCGTTCCGCCGTCGGGTCCCGCAGATCCCATCGCCTTCGCCGCCGCGCAAGCGCTCGTCGGCAACGACTTCGATGCGGCCGCCATCGAGATCGTCGGCGATGCGTTCGCCTTCCGATGCGAGGACCGCCGCATTGTCGCCGTGACCGGGCGCGACGTCGCGCTCCGGGGGCGCGGCCTCGTGCCGGGCTGGACCGCGGCGTTCGCCCGTCCGGGCGAGACCTTCACCGTCGTCTGCGGGGAACGCTCGCGGTTCGCCTACCTCGCCGTGTCCGGGGGCATAGTCACCGAAACGATCCTTGGGAGCCGCTCGGCCTATCTGCCGGCCGGTCTCGGCCGCGCGCTGCGCGCCGGGGAGGTCCTGCCGCTCGGGATCGCCCGCGTGGACATCGAGCGGGCGGGTCGTTTCGCCTTCAGTCCTGATTACGACACCGGACAGATACGCACCATCACGGGTCCGCACGCGCAACGTTTCACCGATGAGGCCGATTCCCTGTTCTTTAGCGCCGAATTCCGGGTCGAACCCGCGAGCGACCGAATGGGCACGCGCCTGAGCGGGCCGCGGATCGTCGCTCGCGAAGGCGAGATCCTCACCACCGGCGTCGTAGCCGGTGCCGTGCAGATCCCCTCGGGCGGCGCGCCGATCGTCCTCCTCGCAGAGCACCAAGCGACGGGCGGCTATCCCGTGATCGCGACCGTGATTACGGCCGACCTCGGTCTCGTCGCTCAACGACTGCCGGGCGAGAGTCTTCGGTTCAGCCGGGTCGATCGAGATCTCGCCGTCGCGGCTCTTCGCGATGCGCGCGTCGCGCTTGGGGCTATCGCATGACGAAGCGACACGACCTCGCAGTCTTCCCAGGGGTCGACGCTTGCCGCAATCTAGCCCACGCATGCACCGAGACTGCCGCGTGACCGGATGACCGACGAAGTCGATCCGCGCCTCGTCGCCCTCGGTCTCGTGCCGGGTCCCGCCGCCACGCCCGCGCCGCCGGACTGGGAGACCGCCGCTCCGCCGAAGCCCACGGACTGGGTAGTCCCGACGGCGCCGGCTGTCGCACCGGCGCCTCCACCGCCGCCTCCGCCTTCCGCGACCCCGTCAGTGCACATGCCCGGACACAAGCCACTCACTGTTGGCGATCTCTTCCCGGGGATGGGCAAGTTCAGCGGTACTCCGCCGCCCGACGCTCCTGCGGCGCCACCGGCGCCCCCGACGTTCACGCCGACGCC
>VBGU01000192.1 GCA_005881085.1 Chloroflexota bacterium
TCACTCCTTGAAGAGAGGGCAGAGGATGCGGGCGGGGACGGGGCGACCGGGGGCGCGGGTGGCACGGGGGAGCGGGTTGCGCGCGAGCCGTTGACCGGCCGCGTCAGCCGCGAGCGGGGCCAAGTGGTGGCGAGCGGACCGGTAGGCGAGCGCGCGACCCCGACCCCGGGACAGGACCCGCGCCCCTCGGATAGCGCGGCTAGTCGTCCTTACCTGACGACGATGCGGAACGGATCGACTCGACGACTGTGGAGTCGGCCAGCGTCGTCGTGTCGCCGAGCGGCGTCCCGTTGGCGATATCGCGAAGCAGTCTTCGCATGATCTTTCCCGAACGCGTCTTCGGTAACTCGGGGGTGAACATGATCGTCTTGGGACGAGCGATCGATCCTTCACCACGTGCTCGCGTAGCTCTTTCGACAGGTCCTCACTTCCCTCGTTTCCTCCGCGAAGCGTCACGAAGGCGAAGATCGCCTGTCCGGTGATCGGGTCCTCTCGTCCGATCACCGCGGCCTCGGCGACCTTCGGGTGCGAGACGAGGGCGGACTCGACCTCGGTCGTCGAGATGCGGTGCCCGGATATCTTCATCACGTCGTCTACGCGCCCCATGAGCCAGAGGTAACCGTCCTTGTCGCGACGCGCGCCATCGCCCGCGAAGTACTTCCCGGGGTAGCGGCTCCAGTACGTCTCGCGATAACGCTTGTCGTCGTTGTAGATGCCGCGGAGCATCGCGGGCCACGGCCGCGAGAGCACGAGATACCCCGCGCCGCCGAGAGGCACCGACTTCCCTTCCTCGTCCACTACGTCGGCCTTGACGCCGGGGAATGGGAACGTGGCGCTGCCGGGCTTCGTGGTCGTGAGACCGGGCAGCGGGGTGATGAGGATCATCCCCGTCTCGGTCATCCACCAGGTGTCGACGATCGGGCACCGTCCGCCGCCGATCGTCTCCTGGTACCAGAGCCAGGCCTCGGGATTGATCGGCTCGCCGACCGACCCGAGGAGGCGCAGCGACGACATGTTGTGCTTCGCGGGGTACTCCGCGCCCCACTTCATGAACGTGCGGATCGCGGTGGGCGCGCAGTAGAGGATCGAGACTTTGTACTTCTCGATGATCGACCACCAGCGGTCTTTCTCGGGGAAGTCGGGCGTGCCTTCGTACATGACGCCGGTCGTGCCGTTCGCGAGCGGGGCGAAGACGATGTAGCTGTGCCCGGTGACCCAGCCGATGTCGGCCGCGCACCAGTACACGTCGTCGTCCTTCACGTCGAAGATGAGCTTGTGCGTCGTCGCGACGCCGGCGAGGTACCCGGCAGTCGTGTGCACGATGCCCTTGGGCTTCGCGGTGGTCCCCGACGTGTAGAGCAGATAGAGCATGTGCTCGCTGTCGAGCGATTCAGCGGGGCACTCCGGCTTTTGGCGGTCGACGATCTCGTGCCACCAGAGGTCACGACCCTCGGTCCAGGGCACCTCCTGCTTGGTGCGCCGGACGACGAGCACCTTCTCGATGCTTTTGGTCTGCGCGATCGCTTCGTCGGCGTTCTTCTTGAGCGGGACCACGCCGCCTTTGCGATAGCCGCCATCCGCCGTGATCAGGACCTTCGCCTCGGAGTCGTTGATGCGACCGGAGAGCGCCTCGGCTGAGAAGCCTCCGAAGACCACCGTGAAGGGCGACCCGATCCGGGCGCAGGCGAGCATCGCGGCGGGTAGCTCCGGGATCATCGGCATGTAGATCGCGACGCGGTCGCCCTTCCGCACACCGAGCTCCTTGAGCGCGTTCGCCGCGCGCGACGTCATATCCAGAAGGTCCTGATAGGTGATCGCTCTGGCGTCACCCGGCTCACCTTCCCAGTAGTAGGCGACCTTCGAGCCCTTCCCCGCCTTCACGTGGCGGTCGAGGCAGTTCTCCGAGACGTTGATCTCGCCGCCGAGGAACCACTTGGCATAGGGCGCCTCCCACTCGAGCACCTTGGTGAACGGCTTGCGCCAGACAAGGGTCCTCGCCTGCTCGGCCCAAAAGCCCTCGAGGTCCTTCTCGGCCCGCTCATAGATGCCCGGGTCCCTGGCGTTCGCCTGCGCCGCGAACTCCTTCGGCGGCGGGAACGTCCGGTCCTCGCGGGCGAAAGTCTCGAGCGCGGTCGAAGATTTGGCTTCCGTGGCCAAGGGCGGCCTCCCCTAGAGGGCGCTCGGCCGGCCCCGGTCGAGCGCCTCAAGATGTGCTCGGTAGTGCTCTGGCAGCATGAGGAGCCAACCAAAACAATTCAAATCGCCGTAGTACGGGTGTCGGGCGGTGGCCTTCGTATCGGGCTCGGCAGGGAACTCCGCAACGAGACGAGCGCCCGTCGCCATGGCCTTTTCGGCCAAATTCTGTATGCCCGCCCGCGTGACCGCGGACGCAGCGGGGCGGGGCTGTCCGGTGGGGCCGGGCTCGGATCCGGTCGCCAGGCGCAGGCCGATGAGGGCTACACCCCGCTCGACGATCAGAAGGTGAGTCGCCACCTGACCGAGCCCCCAGTCGTCGTCCGACCCCCTGGCGAGGTCGGCGTCCGACGCCCGGGCGACCCGAGCGAGGAGCCGGTCCCGCTCGGCGGCGGTCCCAGAGGCGAGGACTCGGATCGTCTCCCGAAGCCATTCGGGGCGGTCCGGCGGGTCATCGACGACCCGTAGAGTCACCGTCGCATCATGCGCTCTTGTGCGTTCGTGCAGAATGCGGCGCGAACCAACAAGGCCGTAGGCCGCACAGGAGGGATACGTGGCTGGGATCTCAAAGTCGGAGACCCTGAATCGCTTGTCGGAAAAGACCGGTCTGACCAAGAAGCAAGTGGGCCAGTTCTTGGATGAACTTGCCGCACTCGCGTACAAGGAAGCCCGTAGCGGTTTCACCATCCCGGGCGTCGGCAAGCTCGTGATCGTCGACCGCAAGGCTCGCATGGGACGAAACCCCGCGACCGGTCAGCCGATCTCGATCCCCGCGAAGCGCGTGCTCAAGTTCCGGATCGCCAAGCAGGCGAAGGACTCGGTGCTCGCGAAGCGCGGCAAATAGCAGCAGCGCCGCCGTACTAGCAGTCGTTCGAGCGAGGTCCGCTGCCTGCGGGAGGGCGGCGGGCCTCGCTCTCGTTTCCGTGTGACGATGGTCTGATGCGACGCATCGCGGTCATCGGAAACGGCGGCGGCGGGAAGTCGACGCTCGCGCGCGCGCTCGGCCAACATCTCGGTATTCCCGTGTACGAGGTCGACGAGGTGCAATGGCTTCCCGGATGGCGTCGCGCGCCACTCGACGAGGTCGCGCACTCCCTCGAGGGCTGGGCGGCGCAGGACTCCTGGATCATCGACGGGTTCGGTCCATGGCCGGTGATCGATCGACGGATGGGCCGGGCGGACACGATCGTCTACGTGGACCTTCCATTCCGCACGCATCTGTGGTGGGCCGCGAAACGACAGGTGGTCTCTCTCGTCCAGCGACGCGCGTGGGCCGGGCAGAGCGCACCACCGCCGTCGCTCCTGCTCTTTCGCACTCTGCGTCGCGTGCACGCGATGCGCTCCGATCTCATGGAACTCGTCACGAAGAGTGGCCGCGCGGCGAAGCTCGTGCACCTTCAGTCTCCGCGTGAGATGGCGCGATGGCTCGGAGACGTCACGCGGACGACCGCGGAGGTTGTGGACTGATGCCCGGTCCGAACGTGCCCTTCCCGCCGATGGAGGCGCTGCTCGTCGAGAAACTTCCAGAAGGCGAGCGCTGGCAGTACGAGCCGAAGTGGGACGGCTTCCGCGGCGTTCTCGAGAACGACGGCGGCGAGCTCGCGCTATGGAGTCGGAACGAGCGGCCGCTGCTTCGCTATTTCCCGGAGCTGCGAAAGCTCGGCGATCTTCTGCCACCGCACTCGGCGCTCGACGGTGAGATCGTCATCGAGCTCGATGGTCGACTCGAGTTTGATGCGATGCAGAATCGTCTGCATCCAGCCGAGTCACGCATTCGCAAGCTCTCGGCCGAGACGCCCGCGCGCTACATCGTGTTCGACATCCTTCTATGGAACGGCGAGCCGATCCACGAACGCCCGCTCGCCGAGCGCCGCAAAGAGCTCGAGCGTCTCGCGAAGGGCTTTTCGCTCTCGCCCATCTCGAAGGACCCGAAGCTCGCGCAACAGTGGCTCGAGCGGCTCGAGATGATCGGCCTCGACGGCGTGATCGCAAAGCGCGTCGACCTCCCGTACAAGCCCGGAGCGCGCGACGCCGTCTCGAAGGTGAAGCACCACCGCACCTGCGACTGCGTGATCGTCGGCTATCGCACCAGCGGAACGAAGGTCGCATCCCTCTTGCTCGGGCTGTATCGCGACGACGGCACGCTGGACTTTGTCGGACACACATCGGGAATCGCCGGCCCGCTGCAGGGCCAGCTGCAGAAGATGCTCCCGCCGCTCCTCAAAGTCGACCAGCACATCGAGCAGGAGTGGGGACGCACGCCTGAGGGCGGATCGCGATGGTCGCAGGGAAAAGATCTTCCGTGGCACGAGATCCGCCCGGAGATCGTCTGCGAAGTGCGTTTCGACAAGATGGAGCAGGAGCGATTCAGGCACGGCACGCGTTTCCTCCGCTTCCGTCCGGACAAAGACCCAAAGCAGTGCACGTGGGAGCAAGTGAAGCCCACGCCAAAACCGGGCGATCCTCGCCTGGACGATCTCCTGGCCGGAAAGCTCGGCTAGGTCGATCGCGTCCTGAGCGATCGCTGGCGGAGGACCGGAACCGTCGACGCGATCCCGAGCGCGAGGGCGACCGCGACGACGAGAACGGACACAGAGGCTTCCGGCTTGACCGTCATCACGAACACGACGCCGAGGGCGAGCGCCGTACGCGCCCGCACCGACGCGACGAACAGAGGAGCCCGAAGCTGCGCGCGGAGATCTTCGCCGAGAGACCCTTGGCCTGATCCGGCGGCCGCAAGGAGACGCGACAGACGGACGCCGCTCGCCGTTCCGACGACCGCGATGAAGAGCAACGAGAGGAAGCCGATTCCGATCCACCCGGTCGGACCCCAGGTGACCGCGGTCATATAGAGACCGAAGACGAGAAGGGCGGCGACGGATGCCGCACCGAGCCCCCGAATCGCGACGTACACGCCAGCCCATTCTTGGACCTGCTCGAACGTGCGCGCGCGCCGCAGATTGGCGATCCCGACCCAGTCGAGCGCGAGCGCCGCGAATACCCCGAGCGCGCCGGCAATGTGCAGAAAGAGCGCAATCGAATAGAGCGTCAACACGTCCTCCAGATTGATTACTTCACGGCGACCATGGCGTTTGCTTGTGAATAGGCCGTGAAGGTCGCGCGGAGATGTGATGACAACGAACAGCCGCGCCCCTGGTCCTAGTACCGCTTCACGTGCACGGTCCCACGGCGGGAAGCGTTCTCATCGCAGGACCGGTCATTCCTATCCGGTGGAAGGAGCTCTCGATGCTTTCGCGCTCTGTCTTCGCGCGCTATCTGCTGGTGGCCATCGTCTCCGCATTTGTCGCGACGGCGACGGCCGCGACCGCGGTCACCGCGCACAACGA